>DATGCY010000507.1:0-14848 GCA_035311385.1 Candidatus Methylomirabilota bacterium | reverse complement strand
ATGCCCTGCCACTGCTCGCGCACGTAATCCTGGAAGCTCGACCACCGCAGCGGCCCCTTGCCCTCCTCCATGCCGAGGGCCTGCCGCCCGACGGAGAGCAGGATGTCTCCCGTGGCCTTGCCATCAACTGGCTTGCCGTCGATGGCCACTGGTCCCATCGTTGGCTGCATCAGGCCAATCACGCCCTCTCGCGCCACGTAGTCGCCCCAGGACTCGAGCGGATGGAGCGCGGGCAGCAGCACGCTCGCCTTTGCGGACGTTTCCGTGGGTCGCGTGGCAAGGCTCACCATCATCGGGACCTTGGCGAGCGCCTCCACGAAGCCTGCCTTGGGCGGCATGGCGTACACGGGATTCACGTCGGCAAGAATGAGCACCTCGATCTCGCCGGCGGCCATCGCTTGAGCCAATTTCACCATGTCGGCGTAGGGGCTCGCCTTGCCGAGCGCGGAGTCCGCGCCGAAGCGCATGGTCTTGCCCACCGCGCCCACGGCCTGGTTCAGCAAGTTCACCGCGATCAGCGCGTCGGTCGCCTGGGGTCCGATGGTCGCCACGCCTCCCGCGAGGGCGAGTCCGCTCTTGGCTCCCGCGAAGTCGTGGGCGATCCGTTTCATGGTGTCGACGGGAATGCCCGAGGCCTCCGCGACCTTGGCGAGATCCACGTTCTTCACGGCAGCCCGCAGGGCACCGGCATCGCCGCCCTTGCCTTCGTGCCCCGCCTCCACGATCACTTTGAGGATGGCGAGGGCGACCAGGCCTTCGGTGCCGGGAGCGTTGCGTAGCCACTCGTCGGCATTGGCGGAGGTCATCGACTGTCGCGGCTCCACCGCCACGAAGGTGCCCGCCTTCCCGTGGGCGAGCGCGTGCATCTTGGTGAAAGCGGCGGTGTTGGCGACCGGGTTTCCCCACGTCTCCAGGAAGTCGGTGCCGAAGGACAGCAGATAGTCCGCGTCCTCGATGGCGTAATACGGGATACCGTCGCGACCGAACGTGGCGCGAGTAGCCGCCCGGAGCGCCTCGTAGCCGATGGGCTCGTAGGTGATGCGCGGCCGTGCCCCGAGCGCGCGGGTCCACTCGTCCATGAGCTTGCCGAGGCTGCCTGTCTCGAGGCCGCTGACGAGGGCAATCTTGCTCCCCTGCTTGCCCTTGACGAGGCCCTGGAGCTTGCCGATCAGCGCCTTCTCCGCCTCGTCCCACTCCACCGGCTTGCCTGCGACCATGGCGCCGCGATAGCGATCGGGATGATAGAGCCCCTGCAGCGAGGCCTGGCCGCGGATGCACAGGGCGCCCGCGTTCACGGGGTAGTCGGGATTGCCCTCGAGCTTGATGGTGCGGCCGTCACGATTCTTCGCGAGCACGCCGCAGCCGCTGGGACACTCGCGGCACACGGTGGCGAAATAGGAAGCGACCCCGGGAACGATGCCGTCGGGGGGCACGACGTACGGGATGAGCTTCTCGGGTATCGCGCCGATCAGCTCCTTGGCGTCGTTGCCACAGCCGCTCGCCGCCATCGCAGCGCCCGACGTCGCCACGATACGGAAGAACGATCGGCGATCGATGCCGCTCACGCACGTCTCCCCGGATCGTGCATCGTGAGAAGGGCTCGAGGGGAGAGGCAGCGCGGCGAGTGTCGCAGGACGGGGACAACGAGCTCACCCACCATCTACGCTCGTGCACTCCTCGCGCAGCATCGCGCTCGCTCAACGTGCGGACCAGTATGGCCGGCGAAGCGGCGCGACTTCTGGCTCGCGGCCTTGTGAACCGTATCACGCGAGAAAGGAGAGGTCAATAGAGTTTCGGCGGTTACGGACGCTCAGCGTGCGAGGTCGAAGGCCTTGCGGGCGACCCCGGCCGCCTCGTCGAGGTCGCCGGGAGCGTGGGCGAGCGAGACGAAGGCGGCTTCGAACTGTGAGGCGGCGAGGAACACGCCACCATCGAGCATGGCGTGGAAGAAGCGTCCATAGCGCGCGGTGTCCGACCGCTTGGCCGTGGCGTAGTCGGTTACGGGCCCGTCGGTGAAGAACGCGGTGAGCATGGAGCCGACGCGATTGACGGTGAGTGGCACGCCGGCGGCGCGGGCGCCGTCCTCGAGTCCTGCCTGGAGTTGGGCACCACCCTGCTCGAGACGCGCATAGGCTTGTGGCGAGCCAAGCGCGCGGAGAGCGGAAAGACCCGCGGCCACGGCAAGCGGGTTGCCGGAGAGCGTACCCGCCTGATAGACGCCGCCCAGGGGGGCGACGCCCTCCATGATGGCGCGGGCGCCGCCGTACGCGCCCACGGGCAGCCCACCGCCGATGATCTTCCCGAGGCACGTGAGATCGGGGCGCACACCGTAGAGCGCCTGGGCGCCGCCGTAGGCGACGCGGAAACCAGTGATGACCTCGTCGAAGATCAGCAGTGCGCCGTGCCGATCGCAGAGCGCGCGGAGGCCTGGGAGAAATCCGGGAGCGGGCGGGATCACCCCCATGTTGCCCGCCACCGGCTCCACGATAATGGCGGCCACCTCCCCTCCCCGCGCCGCCAGCACCGTCGCCACCGCGTCCAGATCGTTGAAGGGCACGGTGATGGTCAGCGCGGCCAGCGCTGCGGGCACGCCCAGGCTGTCGGGCACGCCGAAGGTGGCGCCGCCGGAACCGGCCTTGACGAGGAGGCTGTCGGCGTGACCGTGATAGCAGCCTTCGAACTTGACGATGGCCTCGCGTCGTGTGAAGCCACGGGCGAGGCGGATGGCGCTCATGGCCGCCTCCGTGCCGGAGGAGACGAGACGCACCATCTCCATGGACGGGACGGCGCGCGAGATCAACTCGGCCAGCTCGACCTCTCCCTCCGTGGGCGCTCCGTAGCTGGTGCCCCGCCGCAAGGCCTCGCCCACCGCCTCCAGCAGCGACGGCGCGGCGTGGCCGAGAATGAGCGGTCCCCACGACCCGAGGAAGTCGATGTAACTCCGGCCATCCACGTCGGTGATGCGACAGCCCTCGGCCCGCGCCACGAAGAACGGCGAGCCCCCTACGCCACGAAAGGCGCGCACCGGGCTGTTCACGCCGCCGGGGATGACCCGCTGAGCCTTGGCGAAGAGCCCGTCGGAGCGCGTGCTCACCCGCGCGAGTCTCCCTCGGGTTTCTTCCATTCCACCGGGACGAAGTCGCGCTGGGCGGGATCCCAGCGAAAAGCACCGGCGTCGTCGATCCGACCTTGCAACACCGACACCACCACGTAGATCGCCTCCGGGTACGCCGGCTCGCCGTTGATCAGCGCGTTGTGCTTGTCGGTGGCGGAGAAGTAGGCCCCCGCGTCGATGTGGGAATGGTAGATGGTCGCCACACGGAATCCCTGCGCCTCCCGACGGCCCATGGCAATCAGGTCCTTGGGATCGATGTAGTAGGCGGTGCGGGAATCTCGGGGATGACGCTGCGGATCCTTGGCGTGGAGCTCGTCCTGGATGTTGCGACAGGGAAGGAGGATGCGCTCGCCGCTCCGGTCCATCACCACGCCGCAGCACTCGCCGGGGTACTCTGCGACGGCCTGGGACAGGACCCGCGCGTACTCCTCAGAGGTCAGGATCATCGAGGATGGGTCAGCTACCGGCGCGATCCGGTTCGCCTCCGGTGAGGACCGGCCGGCCGGCCGCGAAGGCCAGTCTACCTCCCGCGAGGGCCGGCCCGCCCCCCGCCAGGGCTGGAATGATCGAGACCTCGTCGCCGTCCTTCAGCGACGTCTGCAAACCCTGGAGGGATTCGATGGCTTCACTGTTCACGTAGAGGTTCACGTGATGATGGACCTCGCCCGCCTCGTTGCGCACCAGCCCCTTGAAGCCGCTGAACCGACCCTCGAGCTCGTCGAGCAGGCCGCGCACATCGCGCGCCTCCACGGAGACGCGGTCCTTGTTGTTCGTGGCCCGGCGAAAGGGCGTGGGGATATAGACGTCGATGCTCATGGCTTGTCCTTTTCTAGAGCGACACGCTGAGATAGCGCTCCCCAGTATCGCACAGCACGGTGACCACGATCTGCTCGGGGGTGAGCGCTTCGGCGACGCGGCACGCTGCCCACACGTTGGCGCCGGCGGAGATGCCCACGAGCAGTCCTTCCTCGCGGGCGAGGCGGCGCGCGGTGGCCGTGGCGTCCTCGTCGCGTACCTGCATCACCTCGTCCATCACGGCGCGGTTGAGCACACCGGGCACGAAGGAGGCGCCGATGCCCTGGATGCCGTGCGGGCGCGCCCGCCCCCCCGAGAGCACGGGCGATCGTGTCGGCTCGACCCCGATCACGCGCACGCCGGGCAGCCGCTCGCGCAGCACCTCGCCCACGCCGGTGATCGTGCCCCCCGTGCCCACTCCCGCTACGAAGACGTCGACGCGCTCCTCCGTCGCCTCCAGGATCTCCAGCGCCGTGGTGAGGCGATGCGCCTCGGGGTTCGCGGGGTTCTCGAACTGCTGCGGCATGAAGTAGTCGGGGTGCTCGCGCAGGAGCTCCTGGGCGGCGAACACCGCCCCCGTCATGCCCTCGATGGCCGGAGTGAGATTGATCTCCGCGCCGTACCGCGACAGTAGTCGCTGGCGCTCCACGCTCATGTCGTCGGGCATAGTCAGGATGAGGCGATAGCCACGCACCGCGCACACCATGGCGAGACCGATGCCCGTGTTGCCACTCGTCGGCTCCACGACGGTCGCCCCGGGCTTGAGCCGCCCGCGCCGCTCCGCATCCTCGATCATGCTCACGGCGATGCGATCCTTCACGCTGCCCCCGGGATTGAGCGACTCCATCTTGGCGAGCACGACGCCTCCGCCTGCCTTGGGCACCCGGTTGAGGCGCACGATTGGCGTGCCGCCCACGACGTCGAGCACCGAGGCGGCGATGCGCGGCCGGACCAGGGTTGCCGTTTTCCGTTGAGTCATGGCCACCAATCCTATCGGGAACGATAGTTCCCCGGCAAAAAAAGGTTCAGATGTGATACATGGGCTTCGCTGATTCCCGCCGCTCGGCCGCGTGCCTTCTCAAGTCCTCCAGCGTGGTGCCGTCCACCACGGCGTCCACCGCTTCCGACACCGCCCGCCACAGGTAGGTCAGGTCACCGCCCGCATCGGGCGACGCGCTGCGAGATGTACGCCCGGAGCCGCCGAGCCCGGGCCGCCCCTCGACGGCGCGAAGGAGCGCCCCCACGGTGATCTGCTCGGGCGCCTTGGCAAGACGGTAGCCACCCGCCGAGCCGCGGCGCGAGTGGAGAAAGCCCGCGCGCTTGAGAGCCAGGAGCACCTGCTCCAGGTAGCGCTGGGGAATGCCCTGGCGCCGCGCGATGTCCTGGATCGGCTGCAGGGTCTCACCGTCGTCCGTCAGCGCCAGGTCGAGCATCGCCTTGATGGCGTACTCCCCTTTGGCGGTGACGGTCACGCGCTTCTCCGCTCCAGGATGCGCGCCACCTCCTTGGCGAAGTACGTGATGACGATGTCCGCTCCTGCGCGCCGGATGCCCGTGAGCGCCTCCATCATGGCCGCCTCCTCGTCGAGCCATCCGAGCTGGCCCGCCGCACGGAGCATGGCGTATTCGCCGGAAACGGAGTACGCGGCCACGGGGACGCCGAATTCGTTCTTGACCCGGGCGATCACGTCGAGATAGGGCAGGGCCGGCTTGATCATGACGATGTCGGCGCCCTCGTCTACATCGAGGGCGACCTCGCGCATCGCCTCCGTGGAGTTCGCGGGATCCATCTGATACGAGCGCCGGTCGCCGAATTGCGGCGTGGAGTTCGCCGCCTCGCGGAAGGGCCCGTAGAAGGCCGAGGCGTACTTGGCCGAGTAGGCCATGATCGGCGTTTCCTGATTGCCGTTTTCGTCCAGGGCTTCGCGGATGGCCGCCACGCGCCCGTCCATCATGTCGGAGGGAGCGATCATGTCCGCGCCCGCGTCGACCTGAGAGACGGCAGTGCGCGCGAGGAGATCGAGGGTGGGGTCGTTGCGCACGCGCCCTTGCTCCACCACCCCGCAGTGCCCGTGGCTCGTGTACTCGCACAGACACACGTCGGTGATCACGAGGAGATCCGGAATGGTCTCCTTCACCGCCCGCACCGCCTGCTGGATGATGCCGTCCTCGGCATAGGCCTCGCTGCCCCGCGGGTCCTTCTCGGCGGGCAGGCCGAAGAGGAGCACGGCGGGAATGCCCATGGAGGCGGCGTCCTTGCACTCCTTCAGCAGCTCGTCCACGGAGAGCCGGAACTGCCCCGGCATAGATGTAATGGGCTCACGCACGCCGCGGCCGTGGACGGCGAAGAGAGGATAGACGAGATCCTGCACGCCGAGCTGTGTCTCGCGCACCATCTTGCGCAGGAGGGGCGATTCGCGAAGCCGGCGCGGTCTATACAGGGGAAACGGCATGGCTCAGTCTCCATTTATCCTCAACATGCCTTTGGCATGTTGACCGTGGGCCATCCAGGTTAGGTCAACCCGCGGGGCCTCTCGATGCTCGATTCCTGATCGAGCAGGTCGGACAATCGGCGTTACCTCTCGATGCTCGATTCCTGATCGAGCAGATTGGACCATCGGCGTTACCACCATCCTCAACATGCCTTTGGCATGTTGACCGTGGGCCATCCAGGTTAGGTCAACCCGCGGGGCCTCTCGATGCTCGATTCCTGATCGAGCAGGTCGGACAATCGGCGTTACCACTCGATGCTCAATTCCCGGCTGATCACGCTCGCCTGGTCTCTCGATGGTGGTCTCCGCGTTTCCTCTCGAGGCGGCCGATCGGGCCGGGGTTTCATCTCCTTGTGCTTCTTCCTTCGCTGGCGTAGTGGGTGGCGATCGCTTGGGCCAGCGCCGGGATAGTGTACTCCCTCGGGACGATGGCTGTCTCGATGCCAAGGGCGCGCGCGGTGTCTCGCGTCACGGGGCCGATGCAGGCGACGGTGACGCCGGAGAGCAGCCGGGGCAGGTCGGCCGCGTTGAAGAGATTCGCAAAGTGGCGCACGGTGGAGGAGCTCGTGAAGGTGACGACGTCCACACGCCGATCGGCGAGCGCCCGCCGCAGCTGGGCTGGGTCCTCCTCGGCGGCGCGCGTTGCGTAGGCGGCAACCTCGTCGACCCGGGCCCCCGCGACCTCGAGCTCGCGCACGAGCACGTCCCGCGTCTCCGCGGCGCGGGGCAGGAGCACGCGCTCCCCAGGCTCGATGAAGCGTCGCAGATGCTCCGCGAGGCCTTCCGCTACGTACTCCTCCGGCACGACCTCGGGCCGGAGGCCGGCGGCACGCAGCGCTTCCGCCGTCGCCGGCCCGATGGCGGCGAGGCGCAGGCCCCCGAGAGCTCCGACCTCGCGGCCCAGATCCTCGAGGCGCCGACGTGTCATCTCCACGCCGTTGACGCTGGTGAAAACCGCCCATCGATAGTCGCCGAGACGGCCGAGGGCGCGATCCAGCGGGGCCCAGGACACGGGCGGCTCGATGACGATGGTCGGCGCGAGGAGCACGGTCGCGCCCGCGTCCTCGAGCAGCGAGGCGAAGCTTTCCGCCTGGCCACGGGGCCGCGTCACCACCACCACCCGACCGGCCAGCGGCTTGGCCGCCGCGACGGACACTACGCCCTCTCCGGCTCGAGGAGGGCGCGCGCGCCGCGCGCGAGGAGATCGTCGGCGAGTCGCTCCCCCACCGCTGCCGCATCTCCAGGAGCACCGAGCGCGCGACCGCGGGTCACCGTGCGGCCATCGACGCTTGCCACCAGCCCGTCGATGGCGAGCACCGAGTCGTGCACCTGCGCGAAGCCGGCCACCGGGGTATGGCAGCCGGCGCCGAGGCGACGAAGGAAGGCGCGCTCCGCCTCCGCCTCTGCCCTGGCCGCGGGATCATCGAAGCTCTCGAGCACCTCCAGCACCGCGCGATCAGTACAGCGCGCCTCCACGCCGAGGATCCCCTGCCCCACTGCGGGGAGAAACTCGTCCGCGGGGAGGACCTGGATGTGCTCCGGCTTCAGGCCGAGCCTCTGGAGGCCGGCTCGAGCCATGACCATGGCGTCGTAGAGCCCCTCCTCGAGCTTGCGGAGCCGTGTGTCCACGTTGCCGCGGATGGGCTCGACGCGAAGATCAGGCCGTCGAGCGAGGAGCAGCGCGCGACGCCGCAGGCTCGAGGTGGCCACCCGAGCCCCGCGCGGCAGATCGTCCAGCGTGCCGCCACTCCGCGTGAGGAGGACGTCGCGGGGATCCTGGCGCGCGGAGAAGGCAGCGAGGCACAGGCCTTCCGGCAGCTCGGCGGGCATGTCCTTGAGACTGTGGACGCCGCCGTCCACCCGGCCGTCGAGCAGCGCTTCCTCGATCTCCTTCACGAAGAGGGCCTTGCCCCCGAAGTCCGCGAGGGCCACGTCGGCGAGCCGGTCTCCGGAGGTCCGGATGGTGACCAGCTCGACCTCGTGGCCGCGGGCGCGGAGGGCGTCGGCGACCTCCGTGCTCTGCACCACGGCGAGCCGGCTGCCACGAGTGCCGAAGCGGAGCTTCATCCGCGCGGCGCCCCGCGACCCTTACCCCCGAGGCCGAAGAGCTCCGAGATGACCTCGATCCAGCGGTGCCCATGGCCAGACTTCGAGGAATCACGCAGCTTCACGGTGGGAGCATGCAGCACCTTGTTCACGATGCCCTGAGAGAGCGCCTCCAGGGCCTGGCGAGTCGCCTCGTTGGCTCCGGGGAGGCGGGCGAGCGCGCGCGCGAGCTCCGCCCGGCGGATCTCCTCGAGCTTTTCGCGCAGGGAGACGATGGTGGGCACGACCTCCAGGCTCCGCAGGCGCTCCGAGAACTTCTCCACCTCGCGCTCCACGAGCGTCTCCGCCCGCTGCGCTTCGCGCTGGCGCTCGCGCAGGTTTGCTTCGACCACGGAGCGCAGATCGTCCACGTCGTAGACGAAGACATCGTCGAGCTCGTTGACGGCGGCTTCAACGTTCCGCGGCACCGCGATGTCGATGAAGAAGAGGGGGCGCCCCCGCCGGGCGGGCAGGATCGCCATCACCTCTCGCGTGGTGACGATCGGCGCCGACGCCGCCGTGGAAGTGATGACGATGTCGACTTGACCCATCACGCCGAAGAGATCCGCGAAAGGCACCGCGGTGCCCGCGAGATCGCGGGCCAGCTCCTGAGCTCTGCTCGCCGTGCGATTGGTGACGTAGAGAGGCAAGGTACCGACGTCCTGCAGGTGACGCGCGGCCAGCTCCCCCATCTCCCCCGCTCCCACGAGGAGGACAGAGCGTCCCTCCAGCCCGTCGAAGATCTTGCGCGCGAGCTCGACCGCGGCAAAGGCGACCGACACCGCGTGCCGGCCCACCTCAGTATCCGAGCGCACGCGTTTGGCCACGGCGAAGGCCTGGCTCATGAGCGAGTGGAGCACGGGGCCCACCGTGCGGGAGGACTGAGCGAGGGCGAAGGCGTCCTTGACCTGGCCGAGAATCTGCGGCTCACCCAGCACCATGGAGTCGAGGCTGGAGGCCACGCGGAAGGCGTGCTGCACGGCCTCCGCCCCGTCCTTGGCGTAGAGCAGAGGCTCGATGATGGAGAGATCGACCCCGCGTTGGGCGGCCATCTGACGGAAGGCCGCGGTCCGGGCCTCGCCCGCCACCTCGGCGATGCCGTACACCTCGATGCGATTACAGGTGGAGAGGATCATCACCTCCGCGCAGGTGCCTCGTCCCACCAGGCCGGCAAGGATCTCGCGCAGCTTGTCCTCGTCGACCACGAGTTGCTCCCGCACCGCGATGGGCGCGGTGCGGTGCGAGAGACCGGCCACGAATAGGCGCTCGATCACGAGCCGTGCCTCCCCTGGAAGAGCACGCCCGCCCCCAGGGTGGCGAGGAGAACGCAGAAGCCCGCGATGGAGAGGTAGGCGGCGCGCCGGCCATGCCAGTGGCCGATGGCGCGGCCGCACAGAGTCGCCGCATACACGAGCCACATGACGAGGGAGAAGAGCGCGAGGGGATCGCTGAGGAGGTCGCGCCCCCATGCCCGCCCCGCACGCACGAAGCCCAGGGCGAGGCCCACGGTGAGGAAGGGAAAAGCCGCGGTGAGGGTCATGAGGGTGAGGCGGTCGAGGGCCTCCAGCGACGGCATCCGGAAGTAGAAGGTACCCGTGCGCTTGGCCTTGAGCTGGCGCTCCTGGAGCAGGTACATGATGGCGCTGCCGAAGTTGAGGACGAGGGCGGCCAGCCCTACCAGGACGAGAGCCACATGGACGAGGATCCACGCGTTCGACGCGCGCGGCTCGAGCGCGAGATCGCGCAGACCGGTGGGCAGGCCCAGCCCAAGGGCCAGCACCACGGGCAACACAAAGGCGCTGAAGCTGGTCAGGCCGTGGCGCCGCTCCACCCACAGATCGAGGAGCACGGCGACCCAGATCACGAGGGACACGACCTCGGCGAGAGTGAGGACGGGCACTCTCCGGAGCTCCAACCCGCGCAGCACGATGGCCGCGGTGTGACAGAGCCAGCCCGCCACCGTGAGCTCGCGCGCGAGGAGGAGAAGCCCGTCGCGCCGCCACACGAGAGAGGCGAGGGCGGCGAGCGCGGCCACGATATAGGCGGTGAGCGCGATGTCGAAGACGACGGCGTTCACTGCCCACACGCTCCGTGCCAACTACTCCCCGACACGGCGAGGAACCTCGACATGTTCAGCTCACTCCCGACAGGTCGAGGGCATCGCCCGCATAGAGGTTCAGGCGTCCGCTCCGGAGATAGCCCACCACCGTCACCCCGAGCTGCTCGGCGAGGGCAACCGCCATCTCGGTGGGCGAGGTACGCGAGGCGACAACGGGGACGCCCATGCGCGCGGCCTTGAGGAGCATCTCCGATGAGACGCGCCCCGTGGAAAGAAGGATACGGTCGGTGGTCGGGATCCCGCGCTGGAGGGCAAGGCCCTTGATCTTGTCCACCGCATTGTGCCGGCCCACGTCCTCGGCCGCGAGGAGGATACGCTCGCGGTCGGCGAGCGCGGCGCCGTGGATGCCGCGCGAGGCGTGGTAGTGCACGGAGGCGGCCACGAGGTCGGCCATGCGGTCCGCCAGCGCCGCCGGCCGCACCCGCAGGGAGGACTGCAGGCGCGGAAAGAGCCGCGGGTCGATGCGGAAGGTGATCCCGCCCCCGCAGCCCGAGGTGAGAATGCGCTCGGTGGGCAGGGTCACCGGGTGCTCGAGCTCGACCTCGGCTCGGCCGTCGATCTCGGAGATCCGCAGGGCGGTCACCTCGTCGAGGCTGCCGATGACCTTCTCCATCCACAGGTACCCGAGCACGAGAGCCTCGAGATCGAAGGGGGAGCACAGCAAGGTGAGGAAGCGCGCGCCGTCGATGTAGATCGTGAGCGGCTGTTCGCGAACGACCTCGCCCTTCACCTCGTCCAGTCGGCCGCCTCTGACCTGGAAGTACGTGCGCATGGCCCCTATCGTGCCACGCGGGCGCGGAGGAGGCCAAGGGCCCGCCGCGCTCCGCCGCCGCGCGGAAGCCCCCACCGCCCTCTCCAACCGCTCACCCGGATCATCGCATCAGGCCCCCGTACCGCACCCGGACCAGGAAGAGTCCCTGAGGCGGCGCCGTCGGCCCGGAACGCGTACGGTCCCGGCCCGCGAGGAGCTCGCCCAGCCAGCCCGGCGCCCGCGCGCCCCGGCCGATCTCAACCAGGCTGCCCACGATGTTCCGCACCATGTGATGCAGGAAGCTGTCGGCGGAGATCAGCACGCCGAGCTGGTCGCCGCGCGACACGAGGCGGATGGAGCACACCGTGCACGTGGGGGTGCGCCCGCGCCCCGGCGCCGCGCAGAAAGCCGAGAAGTCGTGCTTGCCGCGCAGCGCGTCGGTGGCCGCGCGCATTCGCGACACGTCGAGGGGGAAACGCGGGTGCCACGCGAAGCGTCTCCACATGGGATGCGCGACGCGGCGACCATCGATCACGTAGAGGTAGCGCTTGCCGAGCGCGCTCCGTCTCGCGTCGAAACCGGCAGGGGCCTGCGCCGCCTCGAGCACGCGCACGCTCTCGGGAAGGACGGCGTTGAGTCCGCGCGCGAGCCGAGCGGGTTCGAGGGTGGAGGTCGTGACGAGACTCGCCACTTGACGGAGGGCGTGCACTCCGGCGTCGGTGCGGCTTGCCCCCGTGACCTTGACCACCTCACCGAGGATCCGCGCGCAGGCCTCGCCCACGAGGCCCTGCACGGTCGTCTGGTCCGGCTGCACCTGCCAGCCCGCGAAGTCCGTGCCGTCGTAGGCGAGGGTCAGGCGCAGGGTAGGCAGGGCGGCCTCAGCGGATCAGTAGCTCCGCGATCTGGATGCCGTTCAGCGCGGCGCCCTTGCGAAGCTGGTCGCCCACCACCCAGAAATTGATGGCGTTGGGCGACGTAAGGTCCTGGCGGATACGGCCCACGAAGCAGTCGTCCTGCCCCTCCACCGTCACCGGCATCGGATACCGGTTCTGCGCCGGCTCGTCCCACAAGGTCAACCCCGGGAAGCCCGCGAAGAGCTCGCGGGCGCGCTCGGGGCCTAGAGCGACCTCCGTCTCCGCGTTCACGGCCACGGAGTGCGCGGTGAACACGGGCACGCGGACGGTGGTGGGGGAGATGGCGAGCTCGGGCGCGCCGAGGATCTTGCGCACCTCGTGCACGAGCTTCATCTCCTCGCCCGAGTAGCCGCGATCGTCGAACTTATCTATGTGCGGGATCACGTTGAAGGCGATCTGGTGGGCGAAGTACTTGGGCGTTATGGCTTCCCCCCGCGCCCAGGCGAGGGTCTGACTTCTCAGCTCCTCCACGCCGTTCACCCCCGCGCCCGACACCGCCTGATAGCTGGTGGCGATGACACGACGGAGCCGGCCCGCGTCGTGCAAGGGCTTGAGCGGCATCACGGTGACGATGGTGGTGCAGTTGGGACATGCCACGATGCCACGATGTCCGGCGAGGGCGTGTGCGTTCACTTCGGGCACGACGAGGGGCACGGTGGGGTCCATGCGAAAGGCGCTCGACTTGTCGATGACCACCGCTCCCGCCTTCACGGCGAGGGGCGCCAACTCCTTCGACTGAGCGGAGCCCGCGGAGAAGAGCGCGATGTCCACGCCCTTGAACGATTCCGGGCTCGCCTTCTCGACTCGGACGGTCTCGCCCTTGAACGTCACCGTCTTGCCTACCGACCGCTCGGAGGCGAAGACGCGGAGCGCCTTCACGGGGAATTTGCGCTCGTCGAGGAGCTTGAGGGTGGTCTGTCCCACCGCGCCCGTGACGCCCACCACCGCGACGGTCTGCCCTGAGGCCATATGCCTACCCTTTCACGTCGTTCATGAGTACGATCGCTGCACTTCGCCCGCGATCAGGTCGCCCATCTCCTTGGTCCCCACCAGCTTCATGCCCGCTGCATGAATGTCCCGCGTGCGATGTCCCTGCTCGAGGATGCGCAGGGTCGCTGCGTCGATCCGATCCGCGTCCTTGCCCATGTCGAGCGAGTAGCGCAGGAGCATCCCCGCGGAGAGGATGGCCGCGATGGGATTGGCCACACCCTGCCCTGCAATGTCGGGCGCGGTGCCATGCACGGGCTCGTAGAGGGCGACCCGACCGCCCAGGCTCGCCGAGGGCAGCATGCCCATGGAGCCGGCGAGGATGGCCGCCTCGTCCGAAAGGATGTCCCCGAAGGTGTTCTCCGTCACGATGGTGTCGAAGTGCGTCGGCTTGTGCACGAGGGCCATGGCGCAGTTGTCCACGAGCACGTGCTCGAGCTGCACCTGCGGATACTCCTTGCCCACGCGGGTCACCACCTCCCGCCAGAGCTGCGAGACGACGAGGACGTTGGCCTTGTCCACGGAGGCGAGCCGCTTCCGCCGCTTCATGGCGACGTCGAAGGCAGCGCGGGCCACCCGCTCGATCTCCCGCGAGGTGTAGGCCATGGTGTTGATGGCTCGCGTGCCGCCGTCTGCGAACTCCTCCCGGCCCCTCGGCTCGCCGAAGTAGAGGCCGCCCGTGAGCTCGCGGATGACCATGATGTCGGTGTGCTCCACCACCTCGCGCTTGAGCGGGGAGGCGTCCACCAGCATGGGGAAGCAGGTTGCCGGCCGCAGGTTGGCGAACAGATCGAGCTCCTTGCGCAGGCCGAGGAGGCCGCGCTCGGGCCGTTTCTCCTGGGGTAGGTTGTCCCACTTGGGCCCGCCCACCGAGCCGAACAGAATGGCGTCGCTCCGCTCGCAGAGGGCGAGGGTGGCAGGCGGAAGAGGCTCGCCGGTGGCATCGAAGGCGGCGCCGCCGATGATGGCGGGCTCGAACTCGAAGGAGACGCCGGTCGCGCGCCCCACCACCTCGAGCACCTTGCGCGCCTCGGGCGTCACTTCCTGCCCGATGCCGTCTCCTCCCAGGATCGCGATCTTGTGCGTCGGCATCAGGCCGGCCTCCGGGCCGCTGCGGGTCGGGTCGCCATGGACGACCTCACGCGCTCTTTTCGGCGACTTGCGCCGGCTCCGACCGCCGGCGCGTCCACAGGGGACGGGTAGGTCCGCTCAGCAGGTAGAGCGAAAAGAGGATGAAGAGGAACCACTGCGGATGGGTGGCGACGATGAGCACGCCCAGAACTACGAGGACCAGCACCTGGGCGGGCCGGCGGCGTGCGAAGTCGACTTCCTTGAAGCTGTAGTAGCGGAAGGTCGAGACCATGAGGAGGGCGATCAGCACCGTGCCCACGCTGATGGCTGCCGCCAGCCAACGCGACATCACCACCCCCTCCAGGAGGAGGGCGGTCGAGGCGACGATGCCCGCCGCCGCTGGCGTGGGCAGACCGACGAAGTAGCGGCGATCGGTCACGCCCTGATAGACGTTGAAGCGCGCGAGACGGAGGGCGCCACAGATCACGAAGAGGAAGGCGCCGAGCCAGGCGACGCGGCC
>DATGCY010000506.1:0-3837 GCA_035311385.1 Candidatus Methylomirabilota bacterium | reverse complement strand
TACGCAGAGTATCCTAGCCAGGAACCTGGCATGGTGAAAGAACCAGTTTTCATCGAATCGAAGGTGCCAGTACTCAGGGAGGATCCATGCTGCTGAACCTGCGCGAGGCCAGCGGCCCCCTCTATCGCCGCGTCTACCACGCCCTCAAGGCCATGATCCGCGCGGGACGCCTCGGCCCCGCTGCGCGCCTGCCCTCGACGCGGTTGCTGGCCCGGGATCTCGGCGTGTCCCGGAACACCGTGATGCTCGCCTACGAGCAGCTCGCCGCCGAGGGTTATCTGGTGAGCCGTCATCGCGGCACCACCTCAGTGGCGGGTGTGATGCCGTCCCGCGTCGCACTAGCGCCGGCGCGGCCGAAGCTCGAGGCGGCACCGCGCCTCTCCGCCTACGCGCGCCGGCTCGTGAGAGATCCCCTTGTGCCGTCATCGGCCTCCGCGACCCTTCCGAAGGCTCCGCGTTACGACTTTCGCTACGGCAGCCCCGCCGTGGACGAATTCCCGCGCGAGATCTGGCGCCGACTCCTCGCCGCGCGGGCGCGGCGGGCCGCGCGCGAGTCCTTCGGCTATGGCGCGCCCGCCGGATACGGCCCGCTCCGCGATGCGCTGAGCGAATACCTCGCGCGGGCCCGCGGCGTGTCGTGCGACGCCGAGCGCATCGTGATAGTCAACGGCTCACAGCAGGCCCTCGATCTCGTCTCGCGCGTCCTCCTCGACCCCGGCGACGGCGCGGTGGTGGAGGAACCACACTACTCCGGTGTCACCATACCTTTCGAGGCGGCGGGAGCGCGGCTCATCAAGGTGCCGGTCGACGCGAGTGGGCTCGACACGTCCAGGCTGCCTCTCGCCGGCGCGGGCGCGCGGCTCGCCTACGTGACGCCGTGCCACCAGTTCCCCACGGGTGTCATCATGCCTCTCGAGCGCCGGCTCGCTCTTCTTCGCTGGGCCTCCCGGGTGGGCGCCTGGATCGTAGAGGACGACTACGTCAGCGAGTTCCGCTACGAGGGGCATCCGCTGGAAGCGCTCCAGTCGCTGGATCGCGCCGGCCGCGTCGTCTACATCGGCACCTTCTCGAAGACGCTCTTCCCTGCCCTCCGCCTGGCCTATCTCGTCCTGCCGTCTGCGCTGGTCCGTCCGTTCATCGCCGCGAAGTGGGCGGCCGATCGCTTCTCGGCTCCCCTTGCCCAGGAGGCGCTCGCCGAATTCATCACGAGCGGCCAGTTCGAGCGCTACCTGCGGCGCGCAGGCAGCCGCAACGCCTCACGACGGCGTGCCCTCATCGAGGCGCTACGCCGACACTTCGGCGACCGCATCGAGATCGCCGGCGAGAACACGGGCGTGCATCTCGTGGTGTGGTTCAACGACGTCAAACCCCGCGAGCTCGACGCGGTCATCGCGCGGGCCGCCAAGGCCGGCGTGGGCGTGTACTCGATCGCTCCCGCCTACACGCGTCCGCCTGATCGCGCGGGCCTGCTCTTCGGCTACGCGGCGCTGACGGAAGCGGAGATCCGTGCGGGCATCCAGCGGCTGGCCGAAGCGTTCTAGCCGCGGGCGGGTCGGCCGAGCCTTGCGCCCACGCGCGTGCCAGCCGCGGCGAGGAGCGCGGCGAAGCGGGTCAGTGCGGGCGGGCGGCGGGCGGCGGTGCGCCACACCAGGGTGACGGGCAGTGCGGGCATGCGAGCGGCCTCGCGCACCACGAGGCCGGCGGACGCCTCGGCGAGGGCGAGCGCGGGGACCAGCCCAATGCCCAGGCCTCCCGAGACGTACGAGAGGAGCAGCGACACGCTCGGCACGTCGATGGTGGAGACAGGACGAATGCGGTGCTCCGCGAGGTAGTGGTCGAGCAGCGCGCGGCCGCGGCTCTCACCGGCCAGCCGAAGCACGGGCTCGCTCCGCAGTCGCTCCGTGAGCGGAGCGCGCTCGCGGCGGGTGCGCCGCGGGCCTATCCATACGAAGGGCTGGTCGAAGAGGTGCCGGCCCTCGAGCCCGCGCGGGATCTCCTGCCCCGTCACCACCGCGAGATCGACGTCGCCCGCCGCCACCAAGCGCACGCCCGCCGGCGAGTGCGTGGTGACGATCTCGAAGCGCACCGGCGGCTCCTCGTCGAGCAGATCGCGCAGCACGGGCGCGAGGAGCCCCTTGCCGAGGTAGTCGCTCACCGCCACGCGCAGCGTGACGGCGGGGCGGCCGGCAAGTTCCGCGAGCTGGCCGAAGGCGGCCTCTGCCCCACTCCACAGCTCGCGCACCACGGGTAGCGCGGCCTCGCCCGCGGCGGAGAGGCGCACCCCGCGCCCGGCGCGCTCGAAGAGCGTGAAGCCGAAGTGTGTCTCGAGCCTTCGCATCTGCTGGCTCACCGCCGAGGAGGTGATGTGCCGCTGCCGAGCCGCCGCTGCCACCGAGCCCGTGCGCGCCACCGCGAGCAGCGTCTCCAACGCCGGGAAGAGGGCGGCTTCGATCATGAAGCACAGCTTACCATTCGGTACAGAACGTTTCACTAGACTACGCGGTGGGCCGGAGCGAGGATGGCCTCCCCAAAGGAGGGCGCCATGGCTCGCACGCTGCTCGACAAGGTGTGGGAAGCGCACACGGTGCGCACGCTGCCGTCCGGCCAGACGCAGCTTCTCATCGGCCTCCACCTCATCCACGAGGTGACGACCCCGCAGGCCTTCCAGATGCTGAAAGACGCGAAGCTCAAGGTGCGCATGCCCGAGCGCACCTTCGGCACGCTCGATCACATCATCCCCACCGCCGACCAGACGCGCCCCTACGCGGATCCGGAGGCGGAGGAAATGGCGCAGCACATGTATCGCAACATGAAGGACTTCAGCCTGCCCCTCTTCGACATGGCCACGGGCAAGCAGGGCATCGTGCACGTGATCGGGCCGGAGCTGGGCCTCTCGCAGCCGGGGATGACCATCGCGTGCGGCGACAGCCACACGTCCACCCACGGCGCCGTGGGCGCCATCGCCTTCGGCATCGGCACCAGCCAGGTGCGCGACGTGCTGGCCACCCAGTGCCTCTCCCTGGCCAAGCCCAAGCTGCGCCAGGTGCGCGTGGAGGGCGCCCTCGCCAAGGGCGTCTTCGCCAAGGACGTGATCCTCGCCATCATCAACCAGCTCGGCGTGAAGGGCGGCGTGGGCTTCGCTTATGAGTACGCGGGCGACGTGATCGACCGCATGACCATGGAGGAGCGCCTCACCGTCTGCAACATGTCCATCGAGGGCGGTGCCCGCTTCGGCTACGTCAATCCCGACGCGACGACGATCGACTTTCTCCGCGGCCGGCCCTACGCGCCCTCGGGCGCGGCTTTCGACCGCGCGTCCGCGTGGTGGAAATCCGTGGCCACCGAGCCCGGCGCGGCGTTCGACGACGTGAAGCGGATCGACGGCGCGGCCCTCGAGCCGGTGGTGACGTGGGGGATCAACCCTGAGATGTCGGTGGGCGTGACCAAGAGCATCCCGTCGCCCGACGCGCAACCCGAGGCCGAGCGGCCTACCTTCCGCGAAGCGCTCGCCCACATGGGCTTCCAGGCGGGCCAGCCCATCAAGGGCGCCAAGATCGACGTGGCCTTCGTGGGCTCGTGCACCAACGGCCGTCTGTCGGATCTCCGCATCGCCGCGGAAGTCGCCAAGAAGGGCAAGGTAGCGAGCCACGTGCGCGCCCTCATCGTGCCCGGCTCGCAGCAGGTGGCCAAAGCCGCGGAGGCCGAGGGCCTGCACGAAATCTTCCAGGCCGCGGGCTTCCAGTGGCGCAAGGCGGGCTGCTCGATGTGCCTCGGCATGAACGACGACAAGCTCAAGGGGCGCGAGATGAGCGCGTCCTCCAGCAACCGCAACTTCAT
>DATGCY010000505.1:0-7396 GCA_035311385.1 Candidatus Methylomirabilota bacterium | reverse complement strand
GCGCACGCTCGAGCCGGCCTTCGCCGACTTCGAGGCGGACCCGGTGGCGCAGATCCACATCCTGCTCGACCGCGTCCTCGATAACCAGCGCCAGCGCAACTGCATCGGCGGCTGTCCCATGGGTAACCTCGCCTCCGAGCTCTCGGACGTCCACGAGGGCTTCCGGCAGCGCCTGGCCGAGGTCTTCGTCGCGTGGCGCGTCACCATGGCGGAGGCCCTTCGTCGGGGACAGACGGCGGGTCGCCTTCGCCCCGAGTGCAACCCGGAAGGCGCCGCCTACTTCATCGTGGCCGCGCTCGAGGGCGCGATCCTCATGAGCAAGGTGACGAAGGACATCAAGGTGATGGAACGCTGTGTGGACGAGCTGAAGCAACACCTCACCCTCTATACGAGACAGGTCTTCTCGCATGTCCCGTCGGCCGGGACAGAGGAGAGCTACGATGAGCATGCCGCAGGCTGAGACGATGACCGGATCGACCGGGCGGAACCTGTCCGGAGTTACGCGCGTCGACCGTGATGCTGCCCTCGTCGAGGGGCTTCGCCGAGGGGACCCGGCTGCGCCCGAGCAGCTGCTGGACACGTACGGTGATCGTGTCTACCGGCTGGCCATTCGCATCACGGGCAACGAGCAGGACGCCGAGGAAGTGGTGCAGGACGCGCTGTGGACGGCTGCCCGCAAGATCTCCATGTTCAAGGGCGAGTCGGCTTTCGGGAGCTGGCTCTACCGTATCACCGCCAATACGGCCTACCAGAAGCTCCGCAGCCGGCAAAGCCGCCGGCACGAGGTACCCTGGGCGGAGATCCGCCCGGCCTTCGACCATGAGCGACATCACGTCGAGCCCGTCGTGGACTGGTCGGGGAAGGTGGAGGAGCCCGCGCTGCAGGCGGAGCTCCGCACGGTCCTGACTACCGCCATCAATGACCTGCCCGCCGACTACCGGACGGCGTTTCTGATGCACGACGTGGAGGGTCTGTCCAATCCGGAGATTGCCGAGTCGCTGCACCTGAGCCTGCCCGCGGTGAAGTCCCGCGTGCACCGATCGCGCCTATTCCTGCGCGAGCGCCTGACGCGCTACATGGAGGCGGCCTGACAGCGAGCTAACATCGCGTCTATCTTGACTTTCGCATCGTTTCCGTGGTCAGATAGGCGCTCGCTCCGGTGAGTTTCGGCTGAGGCCCCGGAACGGCCTGGACTCCTCCACCCCTAACCAGTCAGGACATGCGCATGGAAGCGGTAATCGCGACGGGCGGCAAGCAGTATCGGGTGGCCGCAGGACAGGTGATCAAGGTTGAGCGGCTGGATTCCCCCGCCGGGTCTTCCGTGGAGTTCAAAGAGGTGCTGCTCCTCAGCAACGGCAGCGAGGTGACGGTGGAGCCCAAGGCCTTGGCCTCCGCGAGGGTCACCGGAGAAGTGATCGCCGAAAAGAAGGAGGCCAAGGTTCTCGTGGTCAAGTTCAAGCGGCGGAAGAACTACCGTCGCCACCGCGGGCACCGGCAGACGATGAGCACTGTTCGCATCACCAAGATCGAGGCGTAGACATGGCACACAAGAAAGGCGTCGGCAGCTCCCGCAACGGCCGGGACTCGAATGCGCAGCGGCTTGGGGTGAAGCGCTTCGGGGGGCAATTCGTGACGGCGGGCAGCATCATCGTGCGCCAGCGAGGCACGCGCTTCAAGCCCGGTGTCAACGTGGGGCTGGGCACCGACCACACGCTGTTTGCGACCTCCGACGGCTACGTCCGCTTCGAGCGCAAGGGCGACGACAAGTACGTCAGCATCGCCCAGCAACCCGCCTGATCGCGCCCAGCGCCCCCGGGGCCTCTGATGTTCGTCGACGAGATCGACGTCTTCGTCAAGGGAGGCGACGGGGGTGCGGGCTGCATCAGCTTCCGCCGCGAGAAGTTCGTACCCCGCGGCGGTCCCGACGGGGGTGACGGGGGCGACGGGGGCAGCATTCTCCTCGAAGCCGATCCCGCCATCACCACGCTCCTCGACTTCCACTACCAGCGACACTACACCGCCGAACGCGGCCAGCACGGCAAGGGAGCGAACAAGCACGGTGCCTCCGGCAGTGACACGATCCTCCGCGTGCCCCTCGGCACGGTGGTCTCCGACCGCGATACGGGAGAGCGGCTGGGGGATTTGACCGCTCCCGGTGAGCGTGTGCTGGTGGCCCGCGGTGCGCGGGGCGGCCGCGGCAATGCCCGTTTCGTCAGCTCCACCAACCGTGCCCCTCGACGGGCGGACCTCGGGCGCCCAGGCGAGGAGCGGTGGATGCACCTCGAGCTCAAGCTCCTCGCCGACGTGGGCGTGGTGGGATTTCCCAACGCCGGCAAATCCACCCTCGTCTCGCGCCTCTCCGCAGCCAAGCCCAAGATCGCGGACTATCCGTTCACCACGCTCCAGCCTACCCTCGGCATCGTGCGCGTGGACGACCAGCGGTCCTTCGTCATCGCCGATCTGCCCGGTCTCATCGAGGGGGCGGCGGAGGGCAAGGGCCTGGGTCACCGCTTTCTGCGCCACACCGAGCGCACGCGCGTGCTCGTGCACCTGATCGATCTCGACCCGAGCAGTGGACGCGATCCGGCGGAGGACTGGCGCGTCATCCAGGGCGAGCTGGCCGCCTACTCGAGCGAGCTTGCCGCGCGGCCCCAGATTGTCGTCGGCAGCAAGGCGGAGCTTCCCGGCACGGAGGCCCGCAGCCAGGCCCTGAAGGCTCTTTGCCTGCGCGAGGGCTTGCCCTTTCACGCGATCTCTTCCGTCACCGGGCTGGGCCTTGCGGGTCTCGTGCGAGACATCGCGACCATCTTGACGAGTCAGCCGTGGGCGCGCGTCGCGGGCTGACGCGTGCCCGGCGGCTCGTGGTCAAGGTCGGGAGCGGCCAGATCACGAGCCCTGGCGAGGGTCTCGACGCCCGACGCATCACGGCGTTGGCCGCGGACGTTTCCGCTCTCGTCGAAGATCGGCGCGAGGTCGTCCTCGTCTCCTCCGGCGCCATCGTAGCGGGGACGGCGCGGCTGGGGCTGCCCGCCCGGCGCCGCTCTATCCCCGAGCGTCAGGCGGCGGCGGCGGTGGGTCAATCCTCGCTCATGTGGCACTATGAGCAGGCCTTCAAGCGTCACGGCCTCACGGTGGGACAGGTGCTCCTCACCGCGCAGGACATCAGTGACCGCAGCCGCTATCTGAACGCGCGTAACACTCTGCTCGCCCTCCTCCACTTCCACGTGCTGCCGGTGGTGAACGAGAACGACACGGTGGCCGTGGACGAGATCAAGGTCGGCGACAACGACAACCTGGCCGCCCTCGTCGCCCACCTCATCGACGCCGACCTCCTCGTCCTCCTCACGGACGTGGATGGGCTGTACTCTGCGGATCCTCGGCGGGATGCCCTGGCCACGCGCATCGACACGGTGGAAGCGGTGACGGAGGACATTCGCCGCCTTTGCTTCGACGGCGTGGGCCGCGTCTCCGTGGGCGGCATGATCACCAAGCTGGAGGCGGCGCAGAAGGCGGCGGCCTCCGGCATCCCCATGGTGATCGCCAACGGGAGGGAACCCGGTGTCCTCGGCCGTCTGATCAAGGGCGAGGCCCTGGGCACGCATTTCCTGCCCCGGGATGACCGCCTGGCCGCGCGCAAGCGGTGGATCGCCTTCGCGGTGCCACCGCAGGGACGGCTCACCGTGGACGCGGGCGCACGCAAGGCGCTCACCGAGAAGGGCAAGAGCCTGCTCCCCTCGGGTCTCGTGGAGATCGTGGGAGAGTTTCGTGCGGGTGAGGTGGTGGCGCTGGCCGAGCCCGAGGGGGACGAGTTCGCGCGGGGCCTCGTCAACTACGACGCGGGAGAGCTGCGAAAGATCCAGGGGACGAAGACCGCGGAGATCGAGAAGGCCCTGGGTTACAAGGGGCTGGCCGAGGTGATCCACCGGGACAACCTGGTGATTCTTTCCGGCTCGGGAGGATGAGTATGGACGTGACGGCGCAGGTGACGAGCAAGGCCCGGGTGGCGAAGGACGCCGCCCGCATCCTGGCCCTCGCCTCCACACGGACGAAGAACGATGCCCTTCAGCAGATGGCGCGCGGGCTCGAGGAGAAGACTGGGCTGATCCTCGACGCGAATCGAGCGGATCTCGCTCGGGCGCGATCGACGGGACTGACGACCGCCTTCATGGACCGGCTCACGCTCTCGGAGAGCCGCGTCGAGGAGATGGCAGCGGGGCTCCGACAAGTCGCCGCGTTGCCCGATCCGGTCGGCGAGACGGTCGAGGCGTGGCGCCGTCCCAATGGTGTGGAAATCTCGCGCGTCCGGGTGCCCCTGGGCGTCATTGGTTTCATCTACGAGTCGCGCCCCAACGTCACCGCGGATGCCGCCGGGCTTTGTCTCAAGTCGGGCAACGCGGTCCTCCTCCGAGGCGGGAGCGAGGCCCTCGAGTCGAACTCCGCCATCGCCCAGGTCCTCGCCAAGGCCGTGGAGAAAGTAGGGCTTCCCGCCGAGACCATCCAGGTGCTGGACACGGCCGACCGCGCCGCGGTCATGGCCATGCTCACCCTCGACCGCTACATCGATCTCATCATCCCGAGAGGCGGCGAGGAGTTCGTGCGCCTGGTCGCGGAACGGGCTACCGTCCCGGTGCTCAAGCACGACAAGGGCCTGTGTCACGTGTATGTGGACGCGAGCGCGGACCTCGACATGGCGGTGACCGTGGCCGTCAACGCCAAGGCGCAGCGGGTGAGCGTCTGCAACGCTGCCGAGACGCTCCTCGTGGATGCCGCGGTGGCGCCGCGCTTTCTGCCCCGGGCGGCCGCGCGCTTCCGTGAGGCGGGGGTGGCCCTTCGCGGCGACGAGCGGACGCGGGCCCTCGTGCCCGACGCGCGGCCGGCCACCGAGGAGGACTGGGACACCGAGTATCTCGACTTCATCCTTGCCGTCCGGGTGGTCGACGGCCTCGACCAGGCCATCGAGCACATCCGCCGGCACGGCTCGGGCCTGGCCGAGGCCATCGTCACCTCCGACCTGCGGAATGCACGGCGCTTCACCCGCGAGGTCGACGCGGCCGCCGTCCTCGTCAACGCCTCCACGCGCCTCGTGGACGGGTCGCAGTTCGGCATGGGAGCGGAGATGGGGATTTCCACGTCGCGCCTTCACGCGCGAGGCCCGGTGGGCGTGCGCGAGCTGACCACGACCAAGTTCGTCGTGATGGGTGACGGTCAGGTGCGGGAGTAGCCGACCCGGTGCCCACGGTCGGCATCTTCGGCGGGTCGTTCAACCCGATCCACTTTGGCCACCTCCTCCTCGCCGACGAGCTCTGTGAGGCCCTTCGTCTGGATCGAGTGCTCTTCGTGCCCGCCGCGGTGCCCCCGCACAAGCCGGCGGCCGAGCTCGCCTCCGCCGAGCACCGCTATCGCATGACCGTGCTCGCCGTCCGCGAGCACCCACGTTTCGCCGTCTCCGACATCGAGCTGCGCCGCCAAGGCCCCTCCTACACCGTCGACACGCTCGTTGCGCTCAAGGACGAGGGCGCGCTCCATCTGCTCATCGGCTCCGATACCTTCCTCGATCTCCTGAGCTGGCGTGAGCCCCGGCGCGTGGGCCGCCTGGCTCGACTCGTAGTGGTGCCGCGCACGGGGGGCGACTTCGATCCGGAGGCGCCCGCAGCCCAGAAAGTGCTCCACGAGCTTGGTCTTCCTCCTTTCGGCGATGTCGCGGGGCCCGTGCTCTACCATGCCGCGTCCCTGCCCATCTCCGGCTCGGATCTCCGTCGGCGCGCTCGCGAGGGCCGGAGCCTCGCCTATCGCATGCCCGAGTCCGTGGCTGCCTACATCCGCGAGCACCGGCTGTACCACGCCTCTTGATGGCCGCCCTCTCCGCGGAAGCCACCGCCCGCCTCGCCGCGCGCGCCGCGCTGGACAAAAACGCCGAAGACCTCGTCATCCTCGACCTGCAGGGCCTGTCGAGCGTCGCCGACTTCTTCGTGGTGACCAGCGCGCGCTCTACCACCCAAGCCGACACCATCGTGGAGGCAGTGCGCCTCGCTTTGAAGGCCGCGGACACGCGTCCGCGCCACCAGGAAGGCAGCGCGGAGAGCGGCTGGCTTCTCCTCGATTACGTCGACGTGGTCGTGCACGTCTTTGTGGGCGCCACCCGGCACTTCTATGCGCTCGAGCGACTATGGGGCGATGCGCCGTTGCTCTCTGTCGAGCGCTGAGAGGCCGCCGCTCGATTGATTTCCCTTGGGACGCATGGTAGCCTTCGCCCCTGACTCGGGCCCCGAACCGGCCGTGTCGCGGGAGGAGACAGCGATGAGGAAGGAGCGACTCGCTCAGTTCAGGAAGAAGCTGGAAGAGAAGCATCGCCAGCTCGTGGAAGGAGTCGGGAAGACCGTATCCTACGCCAAGGGTCCCGAAGACGATTCCACCAAAGACCTCGGCGATCAAGCTGCCACCTCGTACAACCGGGAATTCCTCTTCGAGCTCAGCAACGGCGACCGTCGTCTGCTCAAAGAGGTGGGCTCCGCGCTGCAGAAGCTCGAGGATGGGAACTTCGGCGACTGCGAGCGGTGCGGGGAAGCCATCGCAGAGAAGCGCCTGGAAGCTCTCCCCTTCGCCCGCTACTGCATCGAGTGCCAACGGGCCATCGAGGAAGAAGAGCGCACCGCCGCGAGCTAGGCTGATTCGCTGTGCCCGTGCGTCTCGGCGTCGTCCTCGCCATCGGCTTCGGCGTCCTCATTGCGTACCTCGCCTCCCTGAACACGACCCGTGTCCGCGTCGCCCTCTCCGGCGACCGCGGGTGGGAGGTGCCTCTGGCTGCTCTCGTGGTGGGGGCCTTCCTCACCGGCGTCGCCCTCACCCTCGTCTGCGTGCTCGTGCGCGACCTCGGCCGCTCCCTCCACCGTTATCGGCAGGATCGCGCGAGACGGCGCGGCGACTCCGGGGCGTCCGGGGCGGAATTGGCCTCGGAGCCCAGGCTCGAGAGCGCGAACGCCGGGCGCCAATCCCACACCGCCCGTGAAGTCATGTCGGCGCCGGAACGTCTGACCTCCGGGGAGATGCCCGCGGTCAGATCCGAGGCTGAAGTGGGAGCCACACGAAGCGACATCCCGCGCGCGTGATCGCGCCGCCGTACATCGACCACAACCAGCACGCTGGAGCATCGAGGATGGAAGGATCTGTTTCGATCCTGGTGCCCGCCGGAAGCTGGCCCGGCCGGTGGAAACCCTGGGTCACCGCCGCGCTCGATCTGGTCTTTCCCCCTCTCTGCCCGGTCTGCCGCGAGCTTCTCGGCGATGGTCGCCGCGATCCGTTGTGTGGGACGTGCTGGCGGCGCCTGAGCCGCATCGGTCCCCCCTGGTGCCGCTGCTGCGGCGTTCCCCTCACGATCGACGGGCGGTGCGGGGCGTGC
>DATGCY010000504.1:0-6061 GCA_035311385.1 Candidatus Methylomirabilota bacterium | reverse complement strand
GGCCAGATGCGGAAGTAGTTGCGGATATTCCGCCACAGGCGGTTCAGTCCCTCGGGCTCGACGATGAGGAAGAAGATGATGAGGGCCCCGAACATCATGAGGCGGAGGTTGGGGATGAGGTTGAGCACGGTCTGGGGCGAGAAGAAGAGGCCTCCAAAGGCCTCCATGGCGTAGCGGATCGCGATGGGAAGGAGGGTGACGAAGATGGCTCCGAGCACCGAGCCGAGCACGGAGCCGAGCCCGCCGATGATGATCATGGCGAGGTAGTCGATGGACACGCCGATCTGGAACTGCTCGTAGTTGGCGATGCCGAGATAGTACGTGTAGAGGACTCCGGTGACGCCCGCGTAAAAAGAGGAGATGGCGAAGGCGAGGAGCTTGTAGCGGAAGATGTCGATGCCGATGATCTCCGCGGCGATGTCCTGGTCGCGGATGGCGATGAAGGCGCGCCCTATCCGGCTCCGGATGAGATTGAGGGTGGCCACGATGGCCAGGACCACGAAGACGAGGAGGAAGAAGTACATCTGGCGCTGGCTCGAGAGCACGTAGGAGCCGAGACGCGGCCGGGGGACGTCGATGGAGGCCTGCACGCCACCGCTGATGAAGGTGACGTGGTTGATGGTCCACTCGATGATGAGCTGACCGGCGAGAGTGGCGATGGCGAGATAGAGGCCCTTGATGCGCACGGAAGGGATCCCCACCACCGCCCCCACCAGCGCGGCCATGAGTCCTCCCGCGAGAAGATTGACGGGCCACGGTGAACCCAAGCGGATGGCCAGGTTCGCCGCGGTGTAGGCGCCCACCGACATGAAGGCCCCGTGCCCGATGGACACCTGCCCCGTGTAGCCCACGAGAATGTTGAGGCCGAGGGCGCCAACCACGGAGATCCAGACGAGGTTGGCGAGGGAGAGGTAGTACTGGTCGAGGGTGAGCGGAATCGCCACGAAGAAGAGCACGGCCATCGCGCCCACCGTCCACCGCGCGATGGGCAGCGGATAGAGCGCCATGTCCGCCTCGTACGTCGTCTTCAACACCCCCGACTCACGATGAAACATTCGCCCTCCCCCCTACGCCTTCAACGCGCGCCCGCTAGCGCGATGAGAAGGGTCCAGATGCGAGGCGCCGCCCGAGAGCCGCACGCGAGGCGTACTCTCTGTACGTTGAGCGTGCGGCCGAGGGCGGCAACGAAGCAGATGGGCCCTTCTCATCGCGCTAGACCCGTTCGATGATCCGTTTGCCGAAGATGCCGTACGGCCGAACCATCAGGGCGAGAATCATGAGGACATAGGGTGCGAAGTCCTTGGTCCCTCCGCCCACGTAGGGATCGACGTAACCCGCCACGATGTTTTCCACGATGCCCACGATGAGGCCGCCGACGACCGCGCCCGGGATCGAGTCGAGGCCGCCCAGGATGACCACGGGGAAGACCTTGAACCCGACGAGGGAGAGGTTGACGTCGACACCCAGCAGGTTGCCCCAGATAATACCGCCGAGCGCCGAGACGATGCCCGTCATGGCCCACGCCAGCCCGAAATAGCGCTCCACGTTGATGCCCATGGCCATGGCCACCTGCTGGTTGTCCGCCACCGCGCGCATGGCGATGCCCTTGCGCGACCAGAGGAAGAACCAGCCGAAGGCCGCTATGAAGACGAGGCTGACCGAGGCGCCCAGGAGCTGGATGGGCGGAATGAACAGGGGGCCGATCACGAACGGTTCGTCGCTGATGGGCAAGGGCAAGGGCTTCGTCCCCGCCCCGAAGAAGGTGGGGCCCACGCCGCGGAGGACGGAGGCAAGCCCGATGGTGGCCATGACCACCGCGATGATGGGCCGTCCGATCAGCCTGCGCAGCACCACCCGCTCGAGGGCGAACCCGAACACGATCATGCTGACGAGCCCGAGAATCACCGCGATCCACAGGGGCGCCCCCGCCGCGCTCATGGCCAGGGCCACCACCAGGCCCGCGATCATCACGAACTCGCCTTGCGCGAAATTCACCGCGTCGGTCGCCTTGTAGACGAGCACGAATCCCAGGGCGATCAGGGAGTACATGAGACCGATGAGCACGCCGTTCGAAAGGAGGAGGAGGAAGAAGCCGAACTCTTCAGACATGGACGGGCGCTCCCTCCACCTCTTCAATGCGGGCCCGCGACTGGATCGACGCTTGGCGTCCATCCTCGTAGGTAATGGTGGTGGTCAGCTCCACCTCGGTGTCGCCGCGGTAGAAGGCATCGATGACCGCGACATACTTCTCCGCCACGAAGCGGCGACGGACCTTGCGGGTGCGCGTCATCTCCGCGTCGTCGGCCTCCAGATCCTTGGTGAGGAGGAGGAAGCGGCGGATCTTCGTGCTGTCGGGCAGCGTCTGATTCGCCTTGACAATCTCGCCCGCGATGAGCCCCCGCACCTCGGGTTTCTGGGAGAGATCCATGTAGGACGTGTAGGGCAGCCCACGGCGCTCCGCCCAGTTGCCCACCGTGGAGAGGTCGATGGCGACCATGGCGGCCACGAAGGAGTTCTCATGTCCGAAGGCCACCGCCTCGCGGATGTACGGGCTGAACTTGAGCTTGTTCTCGATGAACTGCGGGGCGAAAGGGGTGCCGTCAGCGAGGGCGCCCACGTCCTTGGCGCGATCGATGATGACGAGGTGGCCGCGCGGGTCGATGAAGCCCG
Organism: Candidatus Methylomirabilota bacterium; assembly: GCA_035311385.1. Taxonomy (GTDB): domain Bacteria; phylum Methylomirabilota; class Methylomirabilia; order Rokubacteriales; family CSP1-6; genus AR37. Next base: position 3,391 of record DATGCY010000504.1, on the reverse strand, counting down.
CGTCGCCCGTGTGGAACCAGCCGTCGGAATCGATGACCTCGCGCGTGGCTTCCTCGTTCTTGAGGTAGCCCTTGAACACGGTGCACCCGCGCACGAGCACCTCGCCGCGGTCGGCGATCTTCACCTCCATACCCGGGACGGGTCGGCCCGCGCTGGTGGGATTGGCCTCGGTGTCCGGTTGCAGGGAGACGAGCCCGCTCGTCTCCGTCGAGCCGTAGACCTGCTTGAGGTTCACCCCGATGGACCGGAAGAAGCGGAAGGTGTCGGGGCCGAGGGGAGCGCCGCCCGTGAGCGCCCACTTCGCCTTCCGGAGTCCGAGCTGATCGCGCACGGGGCCGTAAACGAAGAACTCGCCGAGGGCGGTGGCGAGACGGAGCCCGGCGGGCACCGCCTTGCCCTCCGAGCGCAGGATCTCCGCGCGCTCGGCCGCGGAGCGGAAGAGATTGAAGGTACGCCGCTTGAGCGGCGTGGCATCGTTGGCCCGCACCTGGATGGCCGTGAGCATATTCTCCCAGATGCGCGGGGGGGCAAGGACGGTGGTGGGCCCGAGCTCGCGGAGGTCCCGCTGCACCGTTTCCGGGCTCTCCGGACAGTTGGCGCAGAAGCCGGCGACCAGGCTCGCGAAGAGAGTGTAGACGGCGTCGCCCGCCCACGCCATCGGCAGGTACGCCAGCGAGGTGTCCTCTGGACGGACGTGCGCTTCTCGGCAGAAGATCTCCGCCACGCCAATGGCGTTGGCGTGGGTGATCATGGCGCCTTTGGGATGGCCGGTGGTACCGGAGGTGTAGCAGATGACGGCGACGTCGTCCGCTTTGCCCTGGTCGACCTCGGCCTCGAAATAGCCGGGGTGGGCCGTCCCGAACTTCCGTCCTGCCTCCTGCACGTCGGAGTAGGACTGAAGCCAGTCGTGCCGATAGCGGGTGAGACCGCGAGGATCGTCGAAGATCACCACGCGTAGCGCGGGGAGCTCCGCCCGCAATGCGAGGATTTTGTCGACCTGCTCCTGGTCCTCGGCCACGATCATGCTCACCTCGGCGTGGTTCCACACGTAGGCGAGCTCTTTGGCGATGGAATCCTGGTACACGGCCACCGACAGTCCCCCCAAGGCCTGGGCGGCGAGCTGGGCCGCGTAGAGCCGCGGCCGGTTGTCGCCGATGATGGAGAGGCGGTCGCCGCGCCGGAAACCGAGGGCGGCCAGGCCGAGGGCGAAGTCGCGCACCTGGTCGTGATACTGGCGCCATGTCCACGTCTGCCAGATGCCGCGATCCTTCTCGCGGATGGCGGGGCGGTCGGCGAACTCGCGCGCGTTGCGCAGAAGCAGGCGGGGAAGCGTCGTCAGGTCAGCCACGTCGGCCTCCATTGGTCGCGCCCTTGGCGTCTCCGAGATAGGCCTTGATCACCTGGGGATTGGCCCGCACCTCGTCGGGCGTGCCTTGGGCGATCTTCTGCCCCATGTCGAGCACGGCGACCCGGTCCGAGATGTCCATGACCACGCCCATGTCGTGCTCGATGAGGATGATGGTGGTGCCCCACTCCTGGTTCACGTCCAGGATGAAGCGCGCCATGTCCTCCTTCTCTTCATGGTTGCAGCCGCCCATGGGCTCGTCGAGGAGGAGGATCTTGGGCTCGAGGGCCAGCGCGCGGCCGAGCTCCACCCGCTTCTGAAGCCCGTAGGCCAGTGAGCCGGTAGGGAGACGGCGAAGGTCCTGGATGCGCAGGAAGTCGATGATGTCCTCGACGCGTTTGCGATGACCGACTTCTTCCTTCTGGGCAAGCCCCCAGTACACGAAAGACGCGAGGACCCCCGATTTCATTCGCACGTGGCGGCCCAGCATCAGATTTTCCAGCACGGTCATTCCGCGGAAGAGGGCGATATTCTGGAATGTGCGGGCCACCCCGAGGGCGGCGACCCGGTTCGGCTTGACGTGGGTGATCTCGGTCCCATCGAGGGCGATGCGCCCGGAGTCGGGATGATAGAAGCCGCTGATCATGTTCAGCAGCGTGGTCTTCCCCGCCCCATTGGGGCCGATGACGGAGAGAATCTCTCCCCGCTGGACGTCGAGGCTGACGCGGGTCACCGCCTGCACGCCCCCGAAGGCCTTGGAGACCTCGGCGATCTCGAGCTGCCGCGTCACGACAGCCATCGCTTCCGCCGTCGGTAGTGCTTCACGTCGCGATAACTCCGCCGCTGCCCCACCCCAGACAGGCCGAGGTAGAACTCCTTGACGTCCTCGTTTTCGCTGATGGTCTTGCGATCACCGTCCAGCACCACCCGGCCGTTCTCCATCACGTACGCGTAGTCGGCGAAGCGGAGGGCGATGGAGGCATTCTGCTCGGCGAGGAGCACGGACACACCCTCCTCGCGGTTGAGCCGGCTCACGATCTCGAAGATCTCCTGCACGAGCATGGGGGCGAGACCCATGGACGGCTCGTCGAGGAGCATCAGCTTCGGGCGCGCCATGAGAGCGCGGCCGATGGCCACCATCTGCTGCTCGCCCCCCGAGACGTAGCCCGCCCCCACCCCGCGCCGCTCGCGCAGCCGAGGGAAGTAGGCGTACACCATCTCGAGGTCACGCTTCGCCGCGCGGCCGTCGCGCCGGCTATAGGCGCCGGTGAGGAGGTTCTCCTCCACCGTGAGGTGCTCGAACACGTGCCGGCCTTCCATGACCTGCACGATGCCGAGCCGCACCACGTCGGAGGGGTCCTTGCGGCGGAGAGGCCGGCCCTGGAGCTCGATGCTGCCCTTGGTCACCTCGCCACGCTCCGTGCGGAGGAGACCGGAGATGGCCTTCAAGGTGGTGCTCTTGCCCGCACCGTTGGCGCCCAGGAGGGCCACGATGCCCCCTCCGGGCACGGCGAGCGACACGCCCTTCAGGACGAGGATCACGTGATCGTAGATCACCTCGACGCTGTTGACCGCCAGAAGAGGCGGGGGCGTGTCGCTCACTGCGCCTCCTTACTTTTCCTTCGAGCAGTCGCGCTGCGTGTAGTTGAGCTTCTTGCCTTCTTCGATGGCCGCCGCCTCGATCTTCGGGCGCACGACGTCACGCATGGGCTCGATCCACGAGGAGATGACGTTCCACTTCTTGCCATCCCATTGCTGGATGAGCACAGGGCCGTTGCCCTCGTGGTCCTCGCAGGAAACCTTGATCGGATGCGTGAAGCCCTTCATCCCGAGCTGCTCCAGCCGCTGGTCGGTGAGGTTGAAGTTCTCGAAGCCCCACCGCACCTGCTCGCCCGTGAGCGCCTTGTTGCCGTACTTGCCCATGGCGGTGCGGATGGCCTCGACGGAGAGCATGGCGTTCACCACCCCCCGGTTGTAGAGGGGCGCGCCCATGTCCTCCACCTTGCCCGCCCCCTTGCCCTTCTCGTACACGTACTTCTTGATCTC
>DATGCY010000503.1:0-7514 GCA_035311385.1 Candidatus Methylomirabilota bacterium | reverse complement strand
CAACTCGCGCTTCGTGCTGCAGCGCGTGGACAACCGTCCCGATCCGCGCTTCGGCATCGGAACTCTCGCGCAGTGGACGACGCTTCAGAACATCTTCAAGGAGCAGAAGCTGATCGAGGGCGCGGTGCCTCCGGCCGACCTCTACACGTCCGTCCTGGTGGACCAGATCAACAAGTTCGATCGCGCAGCCATCGCGGCTCAGGCCAAGGCGTACAAGCCTTAGGGCGCGCTGATGCCACGCCGGCTGCGGCAGGGGATTCCCCCCGCAGACCACGCTGAGTCGCTCGCGTCCGTGGCGTCTCGATCGAGCCACGAGATCCCGTTGCGGCTTGGAGGCTGAGAAGGCCGTGATGCCACGCCGGCTGCGGCAGGGGATTCTCCCCGCAGACCACGCTGAGTCGCTCTCGTGTGTGGAGTCTCGGGCGAGCCACGAGATTTGCGGTGCCGGCTTCGATGGCACGCAGAAGATACGGGTCTGCGGGGAGAACCCCCTGCCACATCCGGCCTCCCCCGTGGCCGAAGGACCAGCCTTCGCGTCAGACACGAGTGCTGGGATTCGCTCCGCCGTCGCCACGCGGAGAGGGCGGGGTGTGGGGGCGGCGTGCTCTCCCGGGACCCCTATCTTCTGGGTGCCGTCGAAGCCGCAAACGACTATCTCGTGGCGGGCCAGAGACTGCACGAACGAGTGCGACTCAGGGTGGTCCCGGGAGGGCATGCCGCCCTCGCGCCCCGCCCGTGAAACCACCACGCACCTATGGCCAAAGTAGCTTTCAGGTTCTTGAATCGCGGCGAGGTGCAGGCGCTGCTTCCTCCAACGCCGACGCTGCTCGACGTCGTAGAGGCAGGGCTGAAGGCGCACGGAGCGGGGGAAGTGGTACTGCCGCCGAAGAGCCACATCCACCTGGACGACAGGTTCAACGGGCACTTCAACGTGCTGCCGGGATTCGTGGCGCCGGTGGGAGCGGCAGGGGTGAAGGTCGTCGGCGACTACGTAGACAACTACCGTGTGGGCCTGCCGTCCGAGGTGGCGATGCTCACGCTGTACGATCCCGCCACGGGCGTGCCCCGATGTCTCATGGACGCCACCGTGCTGACCTGGCTCCGCACGGGCGCCGTCACGGGTATCGGCGCCAAGTATCTCGCGCGCCCCGACTCGTCGGTGGTCGCGCATCTGGGCGCGCGCGGGAGCGCCATGGGCAACCTCACCGCGCTCGCCTCGCTCTTTCCGCTCCGCGAGGTGCGCATCACCAGCAAGCGGCGCGAGAGCCGCGAGCGGTTCGCCGCGGAGGTGCGCCAAAGCTTGGGCCTGGAGGCCCGTGCCGTAGGGAGCGCGGAGGAGGCGGTGCGCGGCGCCGACATCGTGGTGGAGGCGACGCGGCTCGAGCGCCCCGAAGTGCTCGTGCACGATGCGTGGCTCGCTCCTGGCGCGCTCCTCGTCACCTACGGCTGGGTGATGGCTGTCGATCCCGCGCTGCCCTTCCGGGCCGACAAGCTCGTGGTGGACGACTGGGCGCAGTGCCAGCTGGGTGGCCAACTCTACCCGCTCATCGCGAGCGGAGCCCTCCGGCGTGAGCACGTCCACGCGGAGATCGGCGAGATCGTGCACAGCGCACGCACGGCTCGCACGAGTGCGAACGAGCGCATCATCTTCTGGCATCGAGGATTCGCCATCAGTGATATCGTCCTCGGCGCGTGGATCCACGCGCAGGCCGAGGCCAAGGGGGTTGGCACCATGCTCACGCTGTGGGACGGACCCGACGAATGAACCTGCGCGCCTTCCTCCAAGAGCTCGAGTCGAAATCGCCGGAAGAAATCTGGCGCATCCCTGGCGAGATCGAGCCGGGGCACGACATCACCGCCCTCGTGCTGGAGCTGGAGCGCCGTGGCGAGCATCCCGTGCTGTGGTTCGAGAAGGTGCGAGGGTCCCGCTTCCCCGTGGTGACCAACGTGTTCGGCCATCGCCGGCGCTATGCGCGCGCCCTCGGCGTGCCGCTCGAGAGCCTGCACGACGAGTGGATGCGGCGCGGCGAGCGGCGCCTCGCTCCCCTCCTGCGCCAGAGTGGGCCGGTGCGCGAGGTGGTGAAGACGGGCGTCGAGGTCGACCTTGGCGAGCTGCCCATCATCGATCACTTCACGGAAGACGCGGGCCCCTACATCACCAACGGCATCGTAGTGGCCAAGGACCCCGACACCGGCGTGCGCAACGCGAGCTTCCACCGCATGGAACTGCGCGGGCGTAACCGCGTGGGCACGAGCCTGCACAGCCGCCGGCATCTCTGGGACTATCAGCGGCGGGCGGAGGAGCGGGGCGAGGCGCTGGCCGTAGCAGTGGTGATCGGCGCGCATCCGCTCTTCCATTTCGGGAGCGGGCTCTGGAAAGGGCCGATCGACGCCGACGAGTACGAGGTGGCGGGCGGCTTCCTCGGGGAGCCTCTCGAGATCGTGCCCGGGCTGAGCGTGCCCGTGGAATCACCCGCCGAGGCGGAGTTCGTGCTGGAGGGCCGGATCCTCTCCGGCACGCGGGAGCCGGAGGGCCCGTTCGCCGAGTTCACCGGCTACGCCTCCGAGCGGTCGACGCAACACGTGATCGAGGTAACCGCCATCAGCCACCGGCGCGATGCTCTCTATCAAGACATCGTGGGCGGAATCTCCGCCGAGCACACCCAGCTCCTTGCCGTGCCGCAGGAAGCGCGCATGCTCAAGGTGCTGCGCGGCTCCTATCCGAGCGTCCGCGCCGTGTCCTATCCGCACTCGGGGACGTGCCGCCTCCACTGCTACGTCTCCATGAAACCCTCCGCGGAAGGGCAGGCGAGGAATGCGGCCATGACCGCTTTCGGTGAGGATCTTGCCCTCAAGCTCGTGGTGGTGGTCGACGACGACGTGGACGTGTTCGACGAGGAGGAAGTGCTGTGGGCGGTGGCCACGCGCATGCAGGCGGATCGCGACGTGTTCATCGTGCCCAACATGATGGGGGCCATCCTCGATCCGTCCACCCGCGCGGGCACCACGGCCAAGATGGCCATCGACGCCACTCGCCCTCTCGGCGGGTATCCGCGTCGCCACACGCTTCCCGCCGAGGCCCGCGCCCGGGCGCGGGCTCTCATCGAGGGACGCCGGCGCCTCTGAGCCGAAGGAGACCACCATGAGCTTCGAGATCATCGACGCCGACGGCCACGTGACCGAGACGTGGGAGCAGATCGCCCGCCATCTCGAGGAGCCGTACCGCAAGCGACCGCTCCTGACGCCGTTTTTTCCGCAGGACGGATGGGACCGGCGGCTCATGGGAACCAAGGGCAACTGGGCGGGCGACGGCAAGTCGTGGACGGAGGCGCTCGACACGGGCGGCATGGCCATGGCCGTCCTCTTTCCCACCCTGGGTCTTGGCCTGCCCTTCCTGCGCGACGCGGAGTGGGCAGTGGCGCTGGCCCGCGCCTACAACACCATGCTCTACAAGGAGCTGACCAGCCAGCGCCCACGCCTGCGCGGCGTGGCGCTCCTGCCCCTGCAGGATCCCGCCGCCTCCGCGCGCGAGCTGGAGCGCTGCGTGAGCGAGCTCGGCTTCCTGGGCGGTATGCTCTCCGCCGACAGCTACTACCTCCTCGGCCATCAACGCTTCGATCCCATCTACGCCACCGCGCAGCGGCTCAAGGTGCCCATCGCCGTGCACGCGGCGGGCACAGACATGACCGACGTGGGGCACGAGCCTTTCCCGAAATTCATCCAGGCCCATACCGTGTCGCACGTGTTCGCCCAGCTCCGCCAGATCACCTCGATGATGTTCGACGGCGTGCCCGTGCGCTTCCCCGAGCTCTCGATCGCCTATCTCGAGGCGGGGGCGGGTTGGATCCCCTACTTTCTCCAGCGCATGGACGAGGAGTACGAGAAGCGCGGCCACGTCGAGGCGAAGCTCCTGACCAAGCCGCCCACGGAGACCGTAGCCAGCCACTCGATCTATTTCTCCTGCGAGGCCGACGAGCCGCTCCTCCCCCAGGCTCTCGCCTACGTGGGAGAGGAGCGCATCATGTACGCGTCCGACTTCCCGCACTGGGATCACAGCTATCCCAAATCGGTGAAGGAGCTCGCCGACCGCGCCGACCTCAGCGACGAGGCGAAGCGGAAGGTGCTGGGCGGTAACGCGCGGAGGTTCTACAAGCTCTAGCGGAAGAACGTGTTCAGGGGCACGGCGGCGCGAATGAGAGCCTTCAACAGGCGGCGTCACTGGTCCGACGGTCCCGGCATCCACCCTACCGTCGCCGCCCATGCCTCGGCGCCCGCCATCAGGATGTCACACACCGGATCTTTGATCGCATAGTACGCGTCCACGTCTTCTCCGTGATACCTGGCCAAGGCCACCTTGACCTGCCCGTACGCTGACGCAGCCGCCGAGTCTACCCGGAGGTAATCGCGAAATAGCACTGCATAGCGCTGGTTCGCGCGCCCCGCCACACGCACGTGAAGATTCACTCGCCGTTCCGCTCCGCGCTGGTTGTAGAACCACTTGCTCCACTGCTCGGAATCCGCTGGCCCTCCCGTTGGCACGTGATCTCGCGTGATCTGTACGAGGCGTTCGTAGCCGGCGCAGCCCACCGCATCATCGAGTGGCCGTGTCAACGCTCGCGCGGTGACTTGGATGTCGATGATGTCCTTGGCGGGCAGTCCAGGCACCGACGTGGACCCAATATGGTCAATACGAAGTGCCAGGTCTCCCAGCGACTCGCGCAAGGTTCGGCCGAGGGTCGCGAACTGCTCCGGCCACACCCGCTGATAAGGCACGATCGCTAGCATGGGTTCATCTGTGCCTCTACTCCTTGGCCGCTCTTCTTCGAGTCACGTTTTGCCAGGGGAACTCAAGGTTGCACGGTCACGCCGTTCTGCTTCAATACCTCTAGCAGCTTCGGAATCTCAGGGGGACCCGGAGGAATCTCCCTGCTGACGGCCGTGAACATCTGTGTGGCGTTGCTGCCCTGGCCGGTGAGTTCGAGCACGTCGCAGCCGTCGGTGAGGTAACGAAACCTATGAACTGTGCCGGCCGGCACGTGCACAAGCGTGCCGGGTGGGCATACCGTGGTCTTGCCGGCGCAGGTGAACTCCACTTCCCCCGCGACGATGTAGAACGACTCGTCCCAGTTGTGGCTGTGCGGGGGCGGACCCATACCCTTCTCGCCTTGCTGCCGCGTGATTTCGTAGCCTTGTGTCGCCGTGTTTGAAGCCAGCACGGTCAGCCTGATACCGAGTACGTTCAACGCAGGCGCGTAGTCCTTGGCGGTTACGACAAACGGTTGAGCTTTCATTTCTTGACCTCCTCGTGGAGAAACGTGCTCTGCGAGTTGCGCGGTCTCACACCTACGCTCATGGTCGTTGATTCGGGTCCAGCACGGAGCCGCCCGGCGTCGCCGGCATTGGGAGGAGGACGGCTGGCGACATGGATGGCTGCCGTCGAGCTTGCCCGAGAGGTCAAGGCGCCGCGTGCACCCAAAGGGCTTGCGGTCCTCGAAAGGAAATATTCGCGTGGAAGGAGAGTGGCTGCCTTTCGACGAGCCGCAGGCGAGGAAACCGCCGGGTCAATCCCTCGAGGGCAATCTCCGCCTCGAGCTTGCCTAGGGCGGCGCCCAGGCAGTAGTGGATCCCTTTGCCAAACGCGAGTGTCTTCGTCGCGTTCGTCCGCTCGAGATCGAACTTCTCTGGCTCCGGGAATACGGAGGCGTCGCGCCCCGAAGCCGCCAGCCAGAGAAAGAGCTTCGCCCCCTCAGGAAGGTGGACGCCGCCGAGGGTCACGGGCCGCTTCGTGACGCGCCGCCAGACCGGGACGGACGGGTCATACCGGAGCGTCTCGAGCACCGCGCCAGGAATCAACTTCGGGTCGGCGACAACCGAATCCCATCGCGCAGGATCTTCGAGCAGCCGTCGTACTACGTTGCCGATCAAGTAGGTCGACGTCTCGTGGCCGGCGAAGGTGAGCGAGTAGAGGATCGAGCTGATCTCTTCGTGCGTCAGGGCCCCAGGATCCTCGTCGTGGATCGCCAGTAACGCGCTGGCGAAGTCATCGTCGCGCGCGGCGACCTTCGTTGCCACGAGCTCGCGCAGGTAGCCACGATACGCGGCCATGTTCGTGGCGTGGTGCACCTGTTCCTCGGGCGCGGGTCGTCCCCACGCAAGCGCGGCGCGGTGGCCACACCACTCTTTCAATTGCGGCCAGTCCCACTCGGGGATGCCGACGAAACTGAAGATGATCGTGGCGGGCAGCGGAAAGGCGAGGGCAGACACAAGGTCGAACGACGCGAATGGGTCGACGGCGTTCAGGAGCTGGTCGACCGTGCGTCGAATCTTCGGCTCCATCTGGGCAACCCGTCGAGGGGTGAACGCTCGCCCGGTCGGCGAACGAAGGCGCGTGTGGGCCGGGGGGTCAAGGCTGACCATCGATGGCTGGGGCTTGTGACCACCCCCCAGAAGGATCTGCACCGCCTCTGGCACGAGCGGGGCAAGCGGGAGCTGGGCGGTGCCGGCGGAGTACGTCTCGGAGTCGAGAAAGACCGCTTCGATGTCCGCGTATCGTGTGACCACGTAGTAGTCGATCGACGGCGCGTAGAAGATCGGAGTGTCGCCGGGAAGCGATCTCAGCACCGCGAAGGGATCGGCGAGGAATGCCGTGGAGAGTGGGTCAAAGTCGGCGTGAACGGGGCATCGTGTGCGCTCATTGTTCGCCATGGTCTGTCATCCTCGCGTCTGGTCTCGTGGCACATCGATCTTGCCCAACTACACGCTGCGGTGAGCAGCCGCGGCGACTGGATGCGAGCCAGCGGGCTGCTCCACTGCCGAGTTCGGCGACCGGCTGCTCATCGAGCATCGCTGCGGGTTTCCAGGCGTTCATTGGATGATGAGATCTGCCCGCGTCAGAAGTGACGACGGGATGGTGAGCCCAAGAGCGTGGGCGCTCTTGGCGTTGACGATCAGCTCGAACTTCTGCGGTTGTTCCACGGGATAAGGACCTGGTGCTAGCCCTCATTCAGGAAGCGGTGCATCACATAGACGTCAACGTATCCGAGTTGATGATGCTTGAACGCTTTTGGAACGGTGCCGACGATCGAAAATCCTAATTTCTTCCAGAGCGAAACGGCGCCCGCATTCGTGCTTATCACAAAGTTGAATTGCATGGCTTTGTAGCCGGCGTTTTGCGCCTCGTGAAGGCAGTGGTGCCCGAGCGCTGTGCCTGTACCCGTCCCTTGAGCCGCCGGGTCAACCATGAACGAGGCATTTGCAACATGGGAGCCGAGATCGCGCTGATTAGCCCGAAGCTTGTACATGCCAAGGATCCGTAGCCCCTCGACGGCAACGTACGACGTGGTTCCCGGGCCGAACCAATACGCGAAGGCGTCTCGTCTGGTCGTGGTGGGCGAAAATGCGTACGTGTCACCGGTAGCGACGACCGCCTGAAAGACTGGCCACATGGCCTCGAAATCAGCTTCTACAGCTCTGCGAATCTCCATAGCTTCTTTCACGCATGTGTCCGCACCGAC
>DATGCY010000502.1:0-6203 GCA_035311385.1 Candidatus Methylomirabilota bacterium | reverse complement strand
AGGCGGAGATAACGGAGCGCCTGCCAGCGCGTGGCGCTGTAGAGGCGGAAGAGATCGACGAGGTTCCGGTCGGTGCTCGTCAGCCCGAGCACGGTATTGGAGAGCACGGGAAAGAAGGCGACGAGCCACGCGCAGACGAGGAGGGCGAGGGGGACCCACTTGACCCACAGGATGATGAGGGGAGCGATGGCCACCAGCGGCGTCACCTGGAGGATCACCGCGTAGGGAAAGAACGCGCGCTCGATCCACGCCGATTGCGTGAACAGCACGGCGAGGAGGAGACCCAGCACGGCCGAGACGAAAAAGGCCGCTCCCGTTATGGCCAGGGTCACGAGCAGCGAGGGGAAGAGGGTGCTCCAGTCCGTGATCAGGGTGCGCGCGATCAGGAGGGGTCCGGGGAGGATGTAGGGCGGGATCTGCTCCACACGCACGATGCCTTCCCATACGCCCAGCGCGAGCACGCCGATCAGGGCCGGCGCGACCACGCGGCTGCTCCGCCCCACGTCAGCGCCGGCCACGATCCACCCTCACCCCGACCCTCTCCCTCGCGAGGGAAGGGGAGGGTCGTTGCCCTCGCCCTGCAGGGTGAGAGGGCGCTCCGTGGCGGAAATGAGAAGCGCCGAAACCTCCCGGCACGCCTCCAGGTACGCGGCCGACGTGCGGAAAGCCTCCTGGCGCGGCGTCGGCCCCTCGATGCGCCGCGAGGCGACGACGTGGCCGGGCCTCGGGGAGAGGACGACGACGCGGTTGCCGAGATAGACGGACTCGAAGATGCTGTGGGTCACGAAGATCACGGTGAGCCCGCGCCGATGCTGGAGCTCTGCGAGATCGCTTTCCAGACGGAAGCGGGTGATCTCATCGAGGGCGGCGAAGGGCTCGTCCATCAGGAGCACGAGGGGGCGCGTCACCAGGGCCCTCGCGATGGACACGCGCATGCGCATGCCCCCGGAGAGCTCGCGCGGATAGGCACGCGCGAAGCCCTCGAGTCCCACGTGGGCGATGGCTTCGTTCACCTGCGCGTCGGACTCCGCTCGGCTCATGCCCGCCAGCATGAGGGGGAGGCGGATGTTGTCCGCCGCGCGAGCCCATGGCATGAGCGTCGGCTCCTGGAAGACGAAGCCGAGGCGATGCGACGCCGCGGGATCCATCCACTCGATGCGGCCTGCCGACGGCTCCGCCAGCCCCGCGATCAATCGAAGGAGCGTGCTCTTGCCGCAGCCGGAAGGGCCGAGCAGGCTCAAAAGCTCGCCCGCCCCCACGTCGAGCGAGAGACGGTTGAGGGCGATGGTGCCGCTCGGATAGCTTTTCGAGACCTCGCGCAGCGCGACGATGGACGGACCGGCCGTCACTGCATCCCGATCTTCTTGTTGACGAAGGCGAGGGTGTACGCGCGGCGATAGTCGAGCGATGGTGTGAAGACCTTGGCCTTGACCATGGTGTCGAAGAAGTCCTTCCAGCGCGCATCGGTCATGGCGCCGATGCCGAGGACGAGGGCATCACCGGATGCCACGATGCCATAGCGCTTCATGGCCGCGCGGGAATACGCGAGGAGATCGTCGGTCATCTCCGGGTTGTCACGCTTGATGAGAGCGTCCGCCGGCCCCGGGTCGCCGTCGAGATAGCCATACCAGCCTTTGATGGAGGCGTCGACGAAGCGCTGCACGAGCGACGTCTTGTCGCGCACCACGGTCATACGGGTCTCGATAGTGGTGGTGTAGCTCGTGTAGCCGCCGTCGGCCAGGAGCATCACCACCGGCTTCACCCCCGCCTCCTCGGCTTTGAAGGGCTCGCTGGTGAGATAGCCCTGCTGGATCGCCTTCCTATTGGTGAGGAACGGCGCGAGCTGGAAAGTATAGGGGCGGATCTGGTCGTCCGTGTAGCCGTAGCGCTGCTTGAGGAACTGCCAGAACGTGGTCTGCCCACCCGCCGAGATCATGATGGGCTTGCCCTTGAGCGCGGCGAGGGTGTCGTTGCCCTGGCCCGCGTGCGACATGAGGATCTGCGGGTCCTTCTGGAAGATGGCCGCCACGGTGATGATGGGCACGCCGCTGCCCACGTAGTTGAGGGCGCCGAAGAGGCTCGCTCCCATGTTGAAGTCGAGCCGTCCCGCGGCCAGGAGCTGGGCGCTGTTGATCTGAGGCCCGCCCTGCCGGATTGTCACCTCGAGCCCTTGGCGCCGATAGAGGCCCGTGGCCACCGCGTGATAGAAGCCGCCGTGCTCGGCCTGCGCGCGCCAGTTCGTGCCGAACACGATGCGCTCGGGCTTCTGCGCGTGCGCGATGCGGGGGAGAGCGGCCAGGGCCACCGCCCCGCCGAGCAGCGAACGCCGGGTGATGGCGGACCTTGTCCTCGCCTGAGCGGCTGTCATGGGCCGCGGATATGGTGCCACATTGACAGCCCCGGACGATCGTAGAACAATCCGCTACGTCCACCATCGCTCAGTCGGGCCCCTCCGCCCGGGAAAGGCCACGCCCATGCGTGCCAGCACTCGTCTCCGCCAGATGCTGAAGGAGCCCGGCATCATCGTCGCGCCGGGCGCCTATGACGGCTTCTCCGCCCGTCTCATCGAGGCCGCCGGCTTCCGCTGTGTCTACATGACGGGCGCAGGCACGGCGGCCTCACACCTCGGCCTGCCCGACCTCGGCCTGGCGACCCAGACGGAGATGGCCAACCACGCAGGGCATCTCGCCTCCTGCGTGTCCCTGCCCGTGATCGCGGACGCCGACACCGGGTACGGCAACGTGCTCAACGTGGTGCGTACGGTGCGCGAGTACGAGCGGGCGGGAGTGGCGGGGCTCCACATGGAGGACCAGGTGGCGCCCAAGAAGTGCGGGCACATCGCGGGGAAGCAGATCATTCCCACTCAGGAGTTCTGTGACAAGATCCGCGCGGCCAGCGAGTACCGCACCGATCCAGATTTCGTGATCATTGCCCGCACCGACGCGCGTGCCGTCACCTCATTGGACGATGCCATCGATCGTGGCAACCGCGCCGCGGAGGCGGGAGCCGATGTGATCTTCGTGGAGGCGCCCCAGACGGAGGACGAGATCCAGCGCGTTGCGCGCGACATCAAGGCTCCGCTCCTCGCCAACATGGTGCAAGGAGGCAGGACCCCCGCCGTGAAGATCCCCGAGCTGGAGCGCATCGGCTTCAAGATCGTCATCTTCCCCGCGGTGTGCATGGCGGCCGCCGTGCCCGCCATGGAACGCGCGCTGGTGGCCCTGAAGGAAACCGGGACGGACTGGCACGATGGCCCCGTGCTCTCGCCCATGGACATCTTCCGCCGGGTCGGCTTCGACTGGTGGCATGCCATCGAAGAGAAGTTCGCCCCCCGATCATAGGAGACATCATGCGCGCCACCTCGAGGCTCCGATCGCTCCTCGCCACCGGCAAGACCCTCTTCGTTCCCGGGTGCTACAACGCCCTCAGCGCCAAGATCCTCGAGACGGTGGGCTTTCCGGCCGTGTACATGACGGGCTACGGCACCTCGCTGTCGCTCCTCGGCCTGCCCGACGCGGGCCTTGCCACCATGACGGAGATGCACCTGAACGCCCGGTACATCGCCAACGCCATCTCACTGCCCGTCATCGCTGATGCGGACAACGGCTACGGCAATGCCATTGGCGTCATCCGCACCGTACGGGAGTACATCCAGACGGGCGTGGCGGGCATCCACCTGGAGGATCAGGCCATCCCCAAGCGCTGCGGCCACGTGGCGGGGAGGATGGTCATTCCTATCGAGGAGGCGGTGGGCAAGTACCGCGCCGCCGACAAGGTCCGCCGGGACCTCGACCCCGACTTCGTGCTCATCGCCCGCACCGATGCCCGCGGCGCCCACGGGGGCAGCCTCGATGACGCCATCCGCCGCGCCCAGGCCTATCTCGAGGCGGGGGCCGATCTTGCCTTCGTCGAGGGGCCGACGAGCGTGGACGAGGTGCGACGTATCTGCAAGGAGATTCCGGGACGCATCTTCTACAACCAGACGGGGATCTCGCCACGCTTCACGCTCGAGGAAATGAACGAGCTTGGCATCGCGGTGACGATCCTCCCCGGGGCGACCTTCCGCGCGACCATCCAGGCCGTCTACGATTTCGCGACTGAGCTCAAGCAGCGCGGGCCGGTGGCCGAGGCCGACTTCAACGAACGCTTCAAGGGGCACCCCCTCGGCAACGTGCATCGTTTCGCTGGGTTCGATCAGGTGCGTGAGTGGGAGGAAGAGTACCTGCCCGCCGAGGAGATGGAGAAGTACAGGGACTCCGTGGGCCATCAGCCCGCGAAGTCCTGAGGCCGGCTCGACCATGACGCCCACGGTCCGCGCTGGAGCCGGTCTGTCGCTCGCCCTCCTGCTCGTCACCCCCGCGCTCGGCCGCGCCCAGGAGGCGCCCCGCCGCGGCGGCGAGATTCGCGTCGCCACCTATGGCGACCCGGGCACCCTCGATCCCCACATCACGACGGACGTGCCCGCGCTACGCATCCGCAACCAGATCTGCGAGACGCTGATCACCTGGGACGCCCAGACCAAGGAATCACCCATGCTCGCCGACTCTTGGGAGAATTCGGCGGACGGCACCGTGTGGACCTTCAAGCTTCGTCGCGGAGTCAAGTTCCACGGCGGCCAGATCATGCGGGCCGTCGACGTGAAGTACAGCTTCGAGCGCATCCTCAAGGTGTCCCCGCGCAAGACCGACTACCACATGATCAAGGAGATCCGGACGCCGGACGACCACACCGTGCAGTTCGTCCTCTCCGCCCGCACCAGCGCCTTCTTTCCCGCGCTCGCCATGTACTGGGCCCAGGTGGTGGAGGCCACGAGCACGGAGAAGCAGGTGAAGGAGACGGGCGGAGTGACCACGCCCAATTGCACCGGTCCCTTCAAGGTGAGCGAGTATCGCCGCGGGCAGTGGATCAAGCTCGTCCGCCACGAGGCTTATGTCCCGCGCCCGGAGAAGCCTTCGGGCATGGCGGGCGCCCGCGTCGCCTACGCCGACGGCATCACCTACTCCTTCATTCCCGACGCCAACGTGCGGCTGCTCTCGCTGCAGCAGGGCGAGGTGCAGTATATCGAGCGCGTCCTCCCCGAGCAGGTGGAGCAGCTAAAGAAAATGCCCGGGGTGGAGGTGGTAGCCATCCCCGGCACGCAGTGGTCGGCCATCTACTTCAACTTCACCAAGGGGTGGGGGCAGAAGAAGGAGTTCCGTCAGGCGGTGGCCATGGCTCTCAACTACGAGGAGCTGAATCGCGCGGTCTTCTACGGGACGGGTAGGCCCAACAACTCCATGATCCCGGAGAGCCAGGCCGTCTGGCGCACCAAGGAGCACGCGCGGATGCACCCCTATGACGTCGAGAAGGCCAAGGCGCTCCTCAAGCAGATCGGCTACAACGGCGAGCCGATCGACATGCCCATCCCCAAGGAGACCGTCTCCGACCTCTTCGGGCAGTCGATGCAGGCGCAGCTCGCCAAGGCCGGCATCAATCTCAAGATCACCTACATGGAGCAAGCCGCCCAGCTCGATCTCGTGTACTCGCGTCGGCGGAACCAGCAGCCGCCGTGGGACATCGCCTTCCTGGGTGGCAGCGCTTTCCGGCCTGACCCGGACCAGCATTACTACACGCGGGCCCACACGAGCGCGCACGTGGGCATGTACAGCAATCCCGCCTACGACAAGCTGGTGGAAGAGGCACGCAAAGAGTCGAGCTTCGAGAAGCGGAAGGCGCTCTACGCGCAAGCCCAGACCATGATCATGGACGACGTGCCGATGATCGTGATCGGGAATCTGCCGTACATCGAGGCGTACAGCAAGAAGCTGCGCGGGGTCGAGATTCGGGATCCGCACTTCGACTACTTCTGGAACGTGTGGCTTGCGCGGTGACCGTGCCGGCTCTTACGCGAGCCGGGCGGGAGCAGCGGCGGGGGCGGGGGGCGCGCTCCCGAGACCACGCTGAGTCGCCTTCCGCGGGGCCACTCTCGCCTGCCACGAGATTGTGGTTTGGCGCTTCGGAGAAGCTCCCCAGAAGATACGGGTCTCGGGAGCGCGCCCCCCGCCCCCGCCGCTGCTCCCGTCCGATCCCAGGTGTTTGTTCGTGATGGTTCTCGAGTAGCGGCAGGGGCGAAGAGTGGGGTGGGTGGCGCGGCGGGTGGTGGCGGTGGTGCCGATTTGGTGGGTGGTGGCGAGTATCGTCTTCGTGCTGGTGCGGCTGGTGCC
>DATGCY010000501.1:0-19319 GCA_035311385.1 Candidatus Methylomirabilota bacterium | reverse complement strand
AGCAAGCAGGCCTACGCGGAGGAGGCGGCGCGCTTCAAGGCCTCGGGCTGGACCGCGTACAAGATCCACCCGCCCACCGAGCCCCGGCTCGACATCGAGATCTGCGAGGCGGTGCGCGGGGTGGTCGGCGACGCCTTCACGCTGATGCTGGATTCCACCTGGGCCTACGACTACCCGGCGGCCCTGCGCGTCGGGCGGGTCATCGAGCGGCTCGGCTACTACTGGTACGAGGACCCGCTGGCCGACGACGACCTCTACAACTACGTCAAGCTCAAGCAGCAGCTCCACATTCCCATCCTGGCCACGGAATACTCGCCGGGCGGCTTCACCGCCTACGCGCCATGGCTCACCGCCCAGGCTACCGATTACCTGCGCGGCGACGTGGCCGTGAAGGGCGGGATCACCGCGCTCGTGAAGGCGGCCCATCTCGCCGAGGCCTTCCACATGAACTTCGAGATCCACCACGGGGGCAACTCGCTCAACAACGTGGCGAATCTCCACGTGACCATGGCCATCCAGAACTGCGAGTACTTCGAGGTGCTCCTGCCCGCGGGCGCGCAGAAGTACGGCCTCGCCCAGGACATCGAGGTGGATCGCCAGGGACTCGTGCACGCTTTCAACGGCCCGGGGCTAGGCGCGGCCATCGACTTCAACCTGATCGAGCGGAAGAAGGTCGCCGTCCTGAGCTGACGAGGGCTTGGGGCGCTCGCTCAGGACGAGCGGTCAGGACGGCAGGGTGTAGCGCCGCTCGATGGCCGCCCTGATCAGGCGGCGGCTGTCCTCGGGAGGCAGGCTCGCGTCGGCTTCCACGGCCGCCGCCTCGGCGGCGAGCCCCTCGTCCTTGATCGCTTCTCGGAACCAGCGGGAGTAGTCCCGGTTGCGGAGATGATGCGTCCAGGTCTCGTCATCGACCCCGGCGGCGAGCTGGATGAAGAGGACGAGATTCTGCGCGCGGAGCTTGAGCTGCCCGGCCGGGCCGCGGAAGTAGAAGCTCTTGTCCTCCCCGAGCTCGCCCGTCGCGTACTTGCGCACGTGGCGGCGATGCTCCGAGCGGGGGGCGACGGGGCGGAGCCACGCGGGATCGCGCGCCTCGGGCCGAAGCTGCCAGAGCAGGGCCTGCCCCCCCTCGCCTCCCGCGGGTGGCACGGTGAGCCGCGGGGCGCCCACCGTCTCCCCGAAGACGCGCATCGTCTCCTCCGCCGAGCGGCCGATGGTCACCGCGAGATCGATCGAACCGAGCACCGCCGGATTCACCTGCTCGGGATGCACGGTGATGAGGATCATGCCCGCGAGCGAGCGCGGCAGCGTCACCGAAACCAGGCTCGACGGCGCGGGGAGGAGGTGATGCGCCTCGTCGATCACGATCCAGTGCGGCCGGCCCGTGCGCGAGCGGAGATCCTGGAGACCGGGCAGAAGCCGCGAGAAGAAGGCGGGGCGCTCGTCCAGCCCGAGCCCGAGGAGATTGACCACCACGTTGCGATCCGGCTGCTCGAGCACGTCCAGCACGCCCGCCACGGTGGGCGCGTGCTCCTTGTCGCCGAGCACGATGGTATTTTCGAAGAGCGCGTAGTCGCCCTCGGGATCCACGATGCAGAATTGATAGCCGTGCCCGGCCAGCCCCTCGAGGACCCCGGTGGCGAAGGTCGACTTCCCGCTTCCCGACGAGCCGGCAATGAGCATGCCGACACCGTAGGGATCGAGCCGGACTTCTGTACCGTCCGGCCCGGTGCCGAGCACGATGGCGTGACGGGTGAGGCGGTCCGACAGCCCGGCGAGGTCGTCGGCGATCAGGCGATCGATCAGCTGCGCGACGCCGTCCCCGTTCCTCGCGGGCGTGACCCAGTCCGCCCGCTCCCGGACGAGGGGCAGCGCATTGGCCACCGCCACTCCGCATTCCGAGAGGCGCATGAAGGCGTGATCGTTCTCCGCGTCCCCCACCCCCACGCAGTTGTGGCTGGATAGCCCCAGCTCGAGGAGGGCGGCCTCGAGCCCGGTGGCCTTGTTGAGGCCGGAGGGCAGCACCATCACCGCGCCCTTGTTGAAGATGACCTGCAGCTCGAGGCCGAGGTCGCGGATGACCTCGAGGACGGCCCCTTCGTTGGGCTGCCAGGTGGCGACGATGCAGTGGCCGACGGCGAGCGGCGAGACCTTCCGAGCGCGGAGCGCCTCGACGAAGGCCGCGGACGGCGGCTCGCCCAGGGCCCGGTACTCGCGGCTCGCGGGCCGGTAGAGCACGCCGCCGTTCTCGGCGACCACCCGATCGAACACCTCGATGGCGGGGAAGATCTTGAGCAGGTCCTCCATCTCGCGCCCGGTGACGAGGACGATCTTGCGGCCGGAGTCCCGCAGCCGGCGGAGGGCGGCCAGAGTTTCGTCGCGAACGTTTCCGTCGGAGGCGATGGTGCCGTCAAAGTCGCAGGCGAGGACGAGATAGCGCATGGTTCGATCCTACACGGGCCACGGTGGGCGACGGGCCCATTGATCGAGGCGGCGGCTCCTCGCTGCGGGAGCCCACGATCACCGCGTAAGATCTACCTGCGAGTGGGAAAGAACGACGCGATCAGCCCCTGACATGGTCGCCGGAGTTGACAGGTCGGAGAGATGACCGTAGCGTTTTCGTATGAACTTCAGCGTGGCGAGCTACAACATCCATCGCTGTGCCGGTCTCGATCGGCGGGTTGATCTCGAGCGCATCGCCGATGTTCTCAAGGAGGTCGACGCCGACCTCGTGGGCATCCAGGAGGTGCTGCGTCCCCAGGCGGACGCGCTCGCCGAGCGGCTCGAGATGGAACTCGCCATGGGCCCCACCGCCAAGCGCAACGGCCTACCCTACGGCAATGCGGTGCTGAGCCGCCTACCTATTCACGGCAGCCAGACCTTCGATCTCTCGTGGGCGAGCCGCGAGCCCCGCGGCGGCATCCGGCTCGACCTGGCCATGAACGGCGTGCTCCTGCATCTCTTCAACGTGCACTTCGGTCTCAAGGTGCGTGAGCGCGCCGACCAGGTACGGATGCTCGTCCGCGATCACATCCTTCACGAGGACCTCACGGGCCCCCGCATCGTCATCGGCGATCTCAACGAGTGGTTCCCCGGGCCGGTGGGACGGCTTCTGCGCCGCGAGCTGCACGGTCCGCGCATCCGCCGCACGCATCCCGCCCCCCTGCCGATCTTTCCCCTCGACCGCATCTACTGGGACCGCCATCTCGTCTCCGATGGGTTCCGCGTGCACCGGAGCCGGCTCGCCCGCGTCGCTTCCGACCATCTCCCCGTGGTCGCGCGGCTCCGCATCGCGAGCGCCCCGGTCTAGGCCGCGCCCTAAGACTAGCGCCGCCCCACTCCGGCGCGGGCGTCGGGCAATCCCTCGCTCTTGCGGTGCTCGGCCGGACCCACGTCCTTCGACAGATTGAAGGCGGTATTCACCAAGGACACGTGCGAGAAAGCCTGGGGGAAGTTGCCGAGGAAGCGCCCGGTCGCGGGATCGTACTGCTCCGACAGGAGTCCCACGTCGTTGCAGAGGCCGAGGAGCCGCTCGAAGAGCTGCCTCGCTTCGTCCTGGCGCCCCATGACCCAGTAGTTGTCGGCCAACCAGAAGGTGCAGGCGAGAAACACGCCCTCCCCGGCCGGCAGGCCATCCACGTGGCCGGACTCGCTCGTCTGGTATCGCGCCACGAAGCCGTCCCGGCACAGTCCCCGCTCGATAGCCTCCACGGTGCCTCGCACCCGGTCGTCCTCGGGCGGGAGGAATCCCACGAGGGGGACCATGAGGAGGCTCGCGTCGAGCTCCCGGCCGCCGTAGTACTGAACGAAGGTGTGTCGCTTGGCATCATAGCCCTTCGTGCAGACCTCTTCGTGGATCGCGGCGCGCACACGCTTCCACCGCTCGACGTCGCCGGGCAGCCCGTAGGTCTCGATGTCACGGACCGCGCGATCGATGGCGACCCACGCCATCACCTTGGAGTGGGTGAAGTGGCGACGCGGACCGCGCACCTCCCAGATGCCCTCGTCGGGCTGGGTCCAGCCCGACTCGAGGTATTCGAGGAGATGCTGCTGGAGCCGCCAGGAGAGCTGATCGCCCGCGATGCCCACCCGGCGCGCCTGGTGGAGCGTGTCCATCACCTCGCCGTACACGTCAAGCTGGAGCTGGCGGACGGCGGCATTGCCGATGCGCACGGGCACGGAGGCCTCGTAGCCGGGCAGCCATTCCAGCACCAACTCGGTGAGCCGCCGCTCGCCGGCCGGACCGTACATGATCTGGAGCTGGGCAAGATCGCCCGCCACCGCGCGAAGGAGCCAGTCGCGCCATGCGCGCGCCTCGTCTCGGTAACCGGCGGTCATGAGGGAATACAGGGTGAAGGTCGCGTCGCGCAGCCAGCAATAGCGATAGTCCCAGTTGCGCACTCCGCCCAGGGCCTCGGGAAGTGAGGTGGTGGGCGCGGCCACGATGCCCCCCGTGGGCTCGTAGGTCAGGGCCTTCAGGGTAATGAGGGATCGGAGCACCTGCTCTCGATACGGGCCCTGATACGTGCAGCGATCGGACCACTCCTTCCAGTACCCCTCCGTCTCCACCAGCGCGTGCTCCGCCTCCGTGTGGGCGGTGCTGTGGGAGTTGGAGGGATTCCAAGTGAGGACGAAGGGGACACGATCGCCCGCGGAGACGACGAAGTCCGCCACCGTGGTCAGGTCTTCGCCGTGCGTCGATATGGGGGTATGAAGGGAGAGCGAGTCCGGCCCGGCTACCGCGTACAGCATCCCGTCGAGGTTGCGCACCCAGGGCACAATGGAGCCGTAGTCGAAGCGGATGATGAGCTCCATGTGTACTCGCGCCTGCCCGCGCACGCCCTCCACGAGGCGCACCACGTCGGGCCGCTGGTCGCGCGGCGGCATGAAGTCGATGAGCCGCACCACCCCGCCGTCCGTTTCGAATTCCGTCTCGAGAATCAGCGTGCCTGGCCGGTAGCGGCGCCGCGGTGGAGCGGTCTGTCCGGCTGGGCTCATGATCCAGCGCCCGTGGCGGGCCTCGCCGAGGAGGGCGGCGAAGCACGCGCCGGAGTCGAAGCGGGGAAGACACAGCCAGTCGATCGATCCGTTCCGTCCCACGAGGGCGGCCGTCTGCGTGTCGCCGAGGACGGCGTAGTCTTCTATGCGCATAAACCGTAGTCTAGACTCGCGACCTGTCGGCCGCTACCGACCGCGCGGCGCCGCGCGGGATCCCAGCCCCGGCTCGGAGCGCGCCTCCTGCGTCATGGGCATCGCCGCCTTCTCCGGCACGAAGCCGGAGCCGCGGCCCGGATCCACACTCCAGCCGCTTCAGCGCCGAGAGCTGGCGATGAAGCTGATGACGGCGACGAAGAGGGCGGACCCGATGATCGACCAGAGGATGGGGAAGCTCTTGCCCCCGACGCTCACCGTGAAGAGCTCGGGCAAACCGAGCAGGCGGGCGAGCCACAGTCCCACGAGAGCGCCGATGAAGCCCAAGGCGATGGAGACCAGGCAACCACCGCGGGACACACCCGTGATGGCTTGACCGAGGGCACCGCACACTCCGGCGATCAGGAGCAGGAGGACCAGGTTCCAGAATCCGAAGCCGCCCAGTGTCCACGTGGTGCTGTCCATGCACGAATGCTACCATCACCGCTTCGCTGTGGTCGGCACTACGGGTTCCGGTCAGTCGGTGCTCGCAGCCCGGCTCGCTCGCATGCTCGGAGCGGCCTTCGTCGAGACTTTCCTACCTGGTGCCATCACTTCCGCTCCCAGGCGGCCAGGCAGCTGAGCGCGTCGGCGCGACCGAGGGCGAGAAGGCGAGCCATCGCCTCCGCGTCGAAGTCGAGGGGCCGGAGAAGCAGCGGCGCCGAGGGCGTGAGAAGCTGGACGTCGACCCGCGGATGACGGAGCCGCGCCAGCTCTGTGTCGCGCCGGATCTGCTGGATCATGATCAGCTCGAAGCTCTCCTCGAGGGCGCGCCGCATCGTCGTCGGCTCCGCCCCGCGCTCCGTCGGCGCGTAGCTCATCACCACCACTGCGCGGGCCAAGGTGGGATCTGCCTCCAGCGCTTCCAGCACGGGAGCGCGGCCGGTCAGCCCGCCGTCTACCAGCATGGCGCCGTCCACCTCAACGGGAGGAAAGAGGCCGGGAACGGCGGAGGCGGCCATGAGGGCGTCCACGGTAACGGTGGCGTTATCGAACACGCGCTTCTCCCGGCGCGCAAGATCGGTGGCCGTCACGAGCAGACGGGTAGGTGACGTGCGAATCTGCTCGAAGTCGAGCGAGGTCTGGATCAGCTCGCGAAGTGGGGCGGGGTCGAAGAGTGCCTTCGTCTCGTTGAGAACGAGCAAGGTAAGCCAGCCGGGAAGGAAGCCCGCGAAGAAGAGCGGCACGCGGAGCGAGTACACCTGCTCGCGGGTGACGCTGCGCCAGAGCGCCTCGAGTCGATCGGCGCGGCCGCTGGCGACCATGGCTGCATTCAAGGCGCCCGCCGAGGAACCTGCCACCAGCCGAATGGGGAGCCCCCGCTCCACGAAGGTCGCCGCCACGCCCGCCTCGTAGGCGCCCTTGGCGCCGCCGCCCGAGAGCACGAGGGCCATGGGTGCGTCGAGACTGAGATCGGACGACAAGCAGGCCGCGACGGCGAGCTCGGGCGAGATCAAGCACAGGAGGAGGGCGGCCACCACTCGCCACGATGTGCTCCAGCGCGGGGGGCAGCACACGCGGCTCGACGAGCCTCGGGCGATGACGGGTTGTGGGCGAGCTCCCGCCGGATCAAGCTCGAACTCGTCGAGCGGGTCGAGCATGGCGCCAGAGTATAGCGCCGCGGCGATGGGCCCTGAGGGGCAGGTCGCATCGCCCGAGTGTCCGCGGTCGATTCGCCTCACCCGGAAATGATGACCGGACATCAAGCGGTCACGCGAGCCCATTTTCCCTTCGGAACACAGATTTGCGCCGTCTCTCCTGGCATGCCCGCTGCTATCTTCCGTATGCGCACGGTCGTGCAGATCGTCGTGACGCCGGGATCGGGCGAGGGACGCGCGCGATGCATCACTCGACGCCTGCGGAGAGCCCTCAAGCGTCGAGGCTACGAGGTGCGCGTGCAGTCGTTCGGCAGCCTGGGCAAGCTGCTCGAATGGTCGGACTCCTGCGAGCCAGACTTCTCGCATCTCGTCGCGGTGGGAGGCGATGCCACCCTCAGTGCCGCCGCCGGCGCCTCGGTGCGGCTCTCGATTCCCTTCGTGCCGGTGCCCAGCGGCTTCGGCAACATGTTCGCCCGCGCCTTCGGCTTCGACAGCCGGACCCCGCGCGTCACCGAGCTCTTCGAGCGCGGCCAAGTCCGCCGCGTCGACGTGGGCCGGATGCCGAACGACCGGCTCTTCCTCTCCCATCGGAGTTTCGGTCTCCTGGACGACATCCAGGAGTCGGTGGAGAAGGGACGACAGCAGCCCACCTCGCGGCTCTCGCGGCATCTCGCCTACTTCGCGGAGGCGAGACGATTCCTGTACCGCGCGCCCTTGCCCTCTATTCGTGTCGAAATCGATGGCGACGTGCTCGCAGAGAGGGCGGGGCTCGTGACCGTGGCCAACGTGGAGACGTACCGCGATTATCTGAGCCTCACGCCCACCGCTTCTCCCGTCGACGGCGTGTTCGACGTGTTCGCCATCTCGGCCCCCTCGCGCTTCCGTCTCTGGCTCCGGGTCCTCCGGCTGCTCATCACGCACTCGCGGCGGGCGGAAGGCATGGCCCTCGCCCGCGGCCGGCGGGTGCGCGTGACGGTCGAGGGGCATGCCCCGGAGGAGCTGACGGTGTTGCGCCGCGCCCTGCCCCTGCTCGTCCTGCCCGAGAGCGTGACGGAACTCGAGGCGCGGCAGGTCGAGGCCGAGACGGAGCTCGCCCAGAGCTGAAGTCAGGCGGGGCGGCGCTGCGCGGCGGGCGCGCCGCCTGCCTGCATGCGCGCTACCACGAGAACGATCAGGCCAATGCCGATCCACACGCCTTGCCGCGCGCGACGCACCAGGCTGAAGGCCAGGCCGGCGCTCGCGCCCAGTCTCAGGGCATCGAAGACACCGGTGTTCGCGCCCTCGAGCACGCCCAGGCTACCGGGCACGAGGAACGAGACGAAGCGCACGCCCGAGCCCACCGCCTCGATCACGATGGCGGTCACGACGCCGACGGGAATCTCCAGCACGTAGAGGATCACCAGCACCTCGAGAGCGCCAAGCAGCCAGCCGCAGAAGTGAAAGGACACGGACAGGGCAAAGCGGCGCCAGCTTTCACGGTAGTAGCGGCGCAGGCGAGCATCCAGATCGTCGGCGGCCGAGGCGTCCTTGATGAGCCCACTCCAGGTGAGGAGCCGGCCCACGCGCCGCAGCAGCCCCGCCACCTGGGTGACGAAGAAGCCACCGACGAGAAGCAACTCCACGCCAAGAAGGGCGCCCATGGCCCAGATGACGTCGACGTCCACCTTGGTCGCGGCCAGGGCGAGGATGGTTCCCACCCCGAGGAGAAGGGCCTGGGCCATGGTGCTCGTGGTCTTGGCGATCACGATGGAGGGCACGCTCTCCTCGTACGGCACGGCCGGACGCAGGAGCCAGACCTTCACCGCTTCCCCGCCCACAGAGCCGAGGGCCGTCACGATGTTGACGGCCTCACCTGCCGTGCGCGCGGCGAGCATGCGGGAGTAAGGCGGAGCGCTGTTCATGAACGCGTAGCGCCAGCCCAGCGTGTCCACGGCCATGATGAGCCCGTAGGGAATGCAGACGAGGACGAGTTGCCACCAGCTCAGCCGGCCGAGGACGGTGAGCACCGAGTCGAGCCCGACGCGAACAACGAGGACCGCGAGCACGACAAGACCGCCCACGAGGAGTACGGCGCGTAGGATTCTCATGAGGGCGACACGTTTCAAGGGATGTGCCACCCACGAGTCCTCGCGCCTTCGTATGGGAAGCGCTACATGTTGAGGTTGGAGACAATGCCGAGGCGGGTCAGGTTGGCAGGTTCTACCGTGTCATTTGGTCGCTTTTCTAGCGGGCGCGGTTTCGATTACGGAGCCGGGGAGGCGGTAGAAATGACCCGGGCTTCCGTCCTCGAGAGGCCCATGCAAGCCGTCGGTCCTGGGCAGCCCCGCTGGGTCGATTCCCGTTCATCTGGGTCGAGCGCATCGGCACCAGCCTTAGGGACTTTCCGCTCCCGCCGGTCGCGACGGCGTCAACAACGACCGGACCCGTTCGAGCCGCGCCCGCATCTCGTCTCGCACCTGACCTCGCGCCACGCTCCGCTTGAGCTGGCTCCCCACGCCGAGGATCTCGTCGGTGGAAACCCGCGTGGTCGCCACGAGCAACGTGGCCTCCTGGACAGGAAACACCGCGGTGAGAATGACCATCGAGTTGAAGGAGTGGGCCGCGTAGAAGTAGCGCTCGAGATGGAGGGCGGAGCTGTCGCCCGCCACCACCATGCGATGGAGCAGACTCAGATGCGGCCGGTGTTGCACGCGGCGCTTCACCCAGTACACCTGGCTCGCCACCTGCGACGGCTGGTCTGCGGGATAACGCAGCAGGGCCTGGTGCAGCTCCGCGCCGGAGCGGCCCATGCGCTCCGCATCGGGGATGGCCAGACGAAGCTCCGCCGCGGGATCGGTGAAGGCTCCTCCCGCCCGTGCATAGGGCGCGATGGCGGCGAGGCCGCCGTGGCGATAGGACTGCACACGCTCCCAGAGGAGGCGCCGAAAGGCACCGGAGGCCACGTCTACGGCGTCGCGATCAGAGTTGCCCGAGGCACCGCGGGCGGATCGAAGCAAGTCGATCTCGGCCGTGGAGAGATTGAAGCGCGTGCCCGGGCTCGCGTCGAGCAAGTTCCGCGCCTCGTCACGCTCGTTCGCGTTGAAGGCGGGGCCGACGACTGGGGTCGGCGTCTCCGGTGGCACGAGCCCGAAGTCTACGATGGTCGCGTCCTGGGCGACGAGCTGGCCCGAAGCGAGATATTGCGCGAGCTGGGCCGCGGGGATGGGCAGCGTCAAAGCAATCCCAGCCGCCACCTCACGCTCGCTGTGCTCCACGACGGAAAAGGTCGCCACCTCGCCGCGCGCGATGCGGCGCCGCTGCTCCAGCGGGATCTGAAGGTTCTCCTGCACCTCGATGGCGGTGGCGGTTTCCGTCGCCGGCACGGTTGGGGTGACGGTGATGACGGGAAAGAGGGCGGTGGCTAGGAGGGCGAGGAAGCAGAGCGCACGCCAGCGCGTCACCTTCCGATTATGACGCACCCGGCCCCTCGCGTACTATTGGCGCGTGAGGGCGCCCGACCGACCCGAGTTGTCCCTGGAGCGCATGAATCGCTTCCAAGAGCCGGAGGCCCGCCGCATCATCGCTGAGCTCGACCTGCCCCCAGCCTCTCGCGGCCTCGATGTGGGCTGCGGCGTCGGCCTCTACGCGCTCTGGCTCGCCGAGGCGGTAGGGCCAGCCGGCCGGGTGACCGCCCTCGAGCCCGAGGTCTCACGGGTCGACGCGGCCCGCTCCCTTACGGCCGGGCAACCCGGCGCAGACCGTGTGGAGTTCCGCATGGGCGACGGCACGGTCCTTCCCGTGCCGGATCAGAGCGTGGACTGGCTCTGGTGCGGAGACGTCCTCCACCACATCGTGGACACTGAACGGGCGCTGCGCGAGTTCGCGCGTGTCGTCAAGCCGGGCGGCCGCATCGTGATCAAGGAATCACAGGTGCTCTCGGCGCTCTTCCTGCCCGGACATCCCGAGCTGGAGCGCCGCATCCAGATCGCCGAGATCCGGCGCACCCTCGAGGAGGGAGCCGGCCGCTCGTTCCAGGAACGCCGGCAAACCACCGTGGCCGCGCTCCGAGCCGCGGGGCTCCCCGCCCCGGTCATGCGGCACTACCTGCTGCAGCGCCGCGCGCCGCTCCGCCCCGCCGATCGCGACTACATCCAGCACACGGTGTTCAGCCGCAACTGGGGCGAGCGCATTCGCGATCTGCTCACCGTTACCGAGTGGAGGGAGCGCTCGAGTCTCTGCGAGCCCGGTTCTCCCGACAATGTCCTGCTCGATCACGACTATTTCTGCCTCTATCCCATCAGCGTGTTCATCGCGGCAAAGCTTGCCTAGCCGATCGGCTGCGCCAAAAGGCGAATAGGCCTTTCCAAGCCCGGATGTTGGCATTCTCTGTCACTGGCGGTGACGTAGGGCGTCGCTCCCCTGAAGGGCGGTGAACCCGAAGTAAGCGAAATGCTTCACTTCCGACCTTGGCACTTGCGGTGCAATAAGCGGGCGCGCGACAAACACCCCACACACCGCTCGGGCCAAGGAGATAAAGGATGCTAGGGCGAATCGCCGGCACGGTCAGGTTCACGGAACCCCTCAGCTTCTACACCTCGTTGCGGATCGGCGGCCCCGCCGAGTTCTTCGTGATGCCGCAGGACCTCAACGACGTGCGTTACGCCCTGGCCTTCGCGGAGCACGAGGACCTGCCCGTGGTGGTGATCGGCGGCGGCAACAACATGCTCATCTCCGATCGCGGCCTCCAGGCGGTGGTGATCAAGCTCGAGGGTATTCTCGGACGCGCCGAGTTCAAAGGCGACGAGGTGGCGGTGGGCGGCGGCATGCCGCTGGCTGCCCTCATCCGCGAAGCAGCGGCCCTCGGTCTAGGAGGCCTCGAGCACATGGCGGGCATCCCCGCCACGGTGGGCGGCGCGCTAGCCACCAACGCCCGCTCGCTCGAAGGCTCCGTGCTCGATCTCTGCACCTCCGTGAGCTTCCTCCATCCTGACGGTACCCTCGGCGAATATCGGCCGAGCAGCGAAGGCGGCGGGACGCGCAGCTTCGACCTGCCGACGGGCGGCGTGGTCGTCGGCTGCCGGCTGCAGCTCGTGCGCCGGCCCCCCCAACGCATCCAGGAGAACCTACGGCTGCGCATGAAGGTGTGGAAGGACACGCAGCCCTTCGCCCTGGCCTCCGCCGGCTACGTCTGGAAGAACCCTCCCGGCGATCGGGCCGCGCGGCTGGTGGAGACGGTGGGGCTGCGGGGCAAGCGGGTGCGCGGCGCCGAGATCTCCTCGAAGTGCGGCAACCTGATCATCAATCGCGGTGGGGCGACCCACGCCGACGTGATCGCCCTCATGGAGATGGCGCGCGATCGCGTGGAGACGCGCATGGGCATCACGCTCCAGCCGGAGATCCGCCTGCTGGGCGCGGGTGTGGCCTCCGTCTTCGAGACGCCGGCCCTCGAGCTGAGCGCGACCCGCTAGCCGTTCCGCTTCCGGGCCGGCGCCGTGGGCCGGCCTAGCGCTCGTACTTGAACGACACGTTCACGCGGGCGCGATACGACGTGACCTTGCCCTTCTCGATGGTCACGTCGAGCCGCGAGACCTCGCCGACCCGGAGATCGCGCAGCGTCTTGCCCGCGGTTTGCACGGCATTCTTGACGGCGTCCTCCCACGACACCTTGCTCGTTCCCACCAGATCCGTCACCCGATAGATGCTGCTGTTGGCCATGGCGTGCCTCCTCGTGGGTAGTGGAGCTCTGAGGACGGTCGATGCGGGAAGCCGGCGCCGCGCCCTGACCGTCTACAGCTCGGTCAAGGCCACGATCACCCCGCCGATGATGGTGAGGGCGCCGCAGACATAGGCGTCAGTGACCTGATGGTCCAGAAGATCGCAGGCGACGCGATAGGCGAGCACGCCGCTCAGGATGATGGCACTTCGCAGCCAGATTCTCTTCATCGCGTGCGCCTGTTGCCGCGTAGGCTACCGTCGATGCCCAAGTCAAGACAAGGGGCCCGAGGTTGGGCGCCTCAGCGGGGCGTGAAGTGGAGCTTCATGCCCTCGTGCGAGGCGACGAAGCCCAGGTCCTCATAGAAGCGCTTGGCGTCCGGGCGGCTCTTGTCCGTGGTGAGCTGGATCATTACACAGCCGTGCTCCCGGGCTCGCGCGATCGCCCACGCGAAGAGCGCCTTCCCCACCCCCTGTGAGCGCACCCGGCGGTCCACGCGCACGCCCTCGACAAGGGCGCGCCAGCCCCCCTGGTAGGTCAGAGAGGGGATGAAGGTGAGCTGGAGCACACCGATGACCCGCTCGTCCTGCACGGCGACCACGAGCTCGTTGCTCGGGTCGGCCTCGATGGCATGAAAGGCGCGTGCATAGGTCTCGGGCACGGGCTCCTCGTAGCGCTCCCGCTTCGCTCCCAGCGGATCGTCGGCAAGCATGCGGACGATGGCGGAAAGATCCTCCGCTCGTGCGCGCCGGCAGCTCAAGGCCGCCCCTGTCACCTCGTCTCCACGTCTGGCCCCTCTATCTGAGCCCAGCAACCCGCCGAGGGTCCGAGTCGCCGAAGAGGCAGCGGTTCACCTTGGCCGTGGCCGCGAGATAGCCGGGATCGAGATTGGCGATCCGGGCCCGCACCCGCTCGTGTAGCCGCGGCAGGGCATGAAAGGGTACGGCGGGATAGGAGTGGTGCTCGGCGTGATACGGCATGTTCCACGCGAACAGCCGGACCAGAGCCACCGTGAGGGTCGTCCGCGTGTTGTCGAGACACTCGGCGGTGAAAGCACAGGCGGTGTGCTCCGCGAGCAGATACGGCCGGAGGAAAGCCTGGCCCACGAGCCACGGCAGAATCCACACGAGGAGCAGCACGGGCGAGCGCGCGAGCACGGAGAGCAGGGCGAGCGCAACGTAGAGCGCGAGATAGATCCGCGCCTCGAGGATCAGAGGGCGGCGCTCTCCGGGCGCCATCCACGGACGGTCGGCCCGTCCCGCGGCGAGGCGGAGGATGTCCCCGACTCGGCGCAGGCAGTTCGGGATGCCCGTGAGCACGAAGAGATAGGCGCTCAGGGAGGCGGGCTTGGGAAAGAAGAGCTCGGGATCGCGCGCGGCGTCCTGCGTGTAGCGGTGATGCTCCCAGTGAAACACGCGATAGTTGCGATACGGCCAGAAGGTGAGGAAGCCCGCCACCGAGCCCACGAGCACGTTGAGCCAGCGGCTGCGGAAGGCAGTGCGGTGGGCCGACTCGTGAAATGCGCAGAAGAGGAAGGCGAGCACGTAGCCGTGAGCGATCAGGAGGGGGATCACCCACAGCGTGGCGCGGCCCATCCATACCAGCGTGCCCGTCACCGCGAGGAGGCCGAAATGCCAGAGGGCGCGGGCCATGGCCGGCCCATTGGAGCGGACCATGAGGGCGCGGAGATCGTCGCGGCGGAGCTCGTGCGCGGTGAATCGAACCAGCGTGTCGTCGCTCATCCGTCCCTGATCGGCTAGGCAGATCTACTCAGCCCTCGCCTCGCCGCAGAGCGGCTCAGCTCGAAGTGCCACGAGAGCGGCCGCGCCGTCGTCCGAGCCGCGCCCCAGCTTACACCGGGCGCCCGCGCTGCGCACCCGCCCCGCCCGCCCGGCAAAATGCGCTACACTGCGCGCGTCGACGGCACATATTCCCTTGCTGCCCGGAGGTCCCATGGCGCAGACGAGCAAGCACGGCCCGCTGACCGGCGTGAAGGTCCTGGACGTGACGGAGCACATGGCGGGCCCTTACTGCACCGTGATCCTCGCCGACATGGGCGCGGAGGTGATCAAGCTCGAGCGCCCAGGAGCGGGCGACTCCTCGCGGGCCATGGGCGACGGGAGCGAGCGCAATCCGTACTTCCGCTACATCAACCGCAACAAGCAGAGCCTCGCCCTTGACTACAAGGCGGCGCGGGGTCGAGAGATCTTCCTCAAGCTGGTCGCCCAGTCCGACGTGCTCGTGGAAAACTACCGCGCCACCGTGATGGAACGCGCGGGACTCGGTTACGAGACGCTGCGGCAGATCAACCCCCGCTTGATCTACGCCCAGCTCTCCGGCTTCGGCTCCGATGGCCCGTATCGCGAGAAGGGTGGCTTCGATCTCATCGCCCAGGGCATGGGTGGCATCATGCACGTCACGGGGGAACCCGACGGCCCGCCCACCTCGGTGGGCCTGCCCATCTGCGATCTGGGCACAGGCATGTGGGGAGCGCAGGGCGTGCTCGCCGCGCTCTTCGAGCGCCAGCGCACCGGGCAGGGACAAAAGATCGAGTGCTCGCTCCTCGAGACGGCAGTGGCCTTTTCCTCCTGGACGAGCGCGGGCTGGCTCGCCGACCACGCAGAGCCCACGCGCATGGGCTCGCGCCATCGCCAGAACGCGCCCTACCAGCGCTTCGAGACCAAGGATGGCTACATGATGATCGGGGGCTCTGCCCAGGCCATCTGGGAGCGCTGCGCCAAGGCCCTCGGCCATCCCGAGTGGACCGCCGATCCGCGCTTCCGCCGCGGTCCCGATCGTCGCAAGCACCGCGTCGAGTTGGAGAAGGAGATCACCGCCGTGCTCGCCACCGCGCCCACCGCGCACTGGATCAAGGTGCTCGACGATGCCGGCGTGCCGTGCGGCCCCGTGTACAACTACGAGCAGCTCTTCGCCGATCCGCAGGTCGTGCACCGCGAGATGGTGGTGCACGCCGACGACACCGAGCTCGGGCGCGTGCCGCACATCCGCACACCCATCCGCATGTCGGCGAGCGACGTCGCGGTGCGGGTGACCGCGCCCAAGCTGGGCGAACACACGGGCGCCATCCTGGCCGGGCTGGGCTACTCGCCGTCCGATATCGAGGCGCTGCGCGGCGATCGCGTGATCTGAGCCGTCTCGCCCCGCGATGTCGATCTTCCTGATCCGCCACGGCGAGACGCTGGGCAACGCCTCGCGCACCGTCCAGCTCCCCGACAATCCGCTCTCCGCGCGCGGCGCTCTGCAGGCGGCGCGACTCGCCCGCCGGCTCGAGCACGAGCGCATCGTCCTCATCCTCTCGAGTGACTACTCGCGAGCGGTGGCCACCGCCGATCACCTTCGCCGTGTCACCCGCGCTCCCGTCCGCTACAGCCCGCTCCTCCAGGAGCGCAACTTCGGAGACCTCCGGGGCACGCCCTATGCCGAGCTCGGCTTCGATATGTTCGAGGCGGGCTACGCACCCCCCAACGGCGAGACGTGGGAGGCGTTTCACGACCGAGTGGACCGCGCGTGGGCCTTCGTGCAGGCGGCGGCCGCCACGGCGGCGGGACACGTGGCGGTGGTGACCCACGGCCTCGTGTGCCGATCGCTGGCCGACCGGCACCTCGTGCTGGCCGAAGGCGAGCCGCCGCCCGCGGCCTGGCACAACACCTCACTCACTATCATCGATCACCCTCCGCCGTGGCGGGTTCGCCTGCTCAACTGCGCCGCCCACCTCGACGACGTCGAGACGCGTCCCCGTCCCGAGTCTGGCGCCGTCTGAGCGGTGCCCGACCGGCCTTGACAGGCTGGGCGGGCCGGCGCACTCTCGGTGCCTGCGCGTCGACCGATAGTCCCCCGGGTGCATTCACAAGGAGGCGAGTATGAAGGCAGCAATGTTCCATGGTCCGCATCAACCCCTCACCATCGAGGACGTCGACATCGACAAGCCCATGGGGCGCGAGGTGCTCGTGCGCACCGTCGGCTCCGGTGTGTGCCACAGCGATCTGCACTTCGTGGACGGCCTGTATCCCTTCCCCACTCCCGCCATCCTGGGGCATGAGGCGGCGGGTGTCGTGGAGGAAGTCGGGCTCCAGGTGAGCGAGTTCAAGCCCGGCGATCACGTGATCGCCTGTCTCTCCGTCTTCTGTGGCCACTGCGACTACTGCCTCACCGGCAAGACGCACCTCTGCCAGACGCGTCCCGTCCGCGCCAAGACGGATCCGCCCAAGCTCTCCTGGAAGGGCCAGCCCGTGAACCAGTTCGCCAATCTATCCGCTTACGCGGAGAAGATGCTGGTCCATGAGAACGCCCTGGTGAAGATCGACAACGAGATGCCGCTTGATCGCGCCGCCCTCATCGGCTGCGGCGTCACCACCGGCGTGGGCGCCGTGCTCAACACCGCGCGCATCGAGCCCGGCTCCGCGGTGGCGGTGTTCGGGGCGGGCGGAGTGGGTTTGGCCTGCATCCAGGGCGCGCGCATCGCTGGCGCGCGCATGATCATCGCGGTAGACACGGTGGACGCCAAGCTCACCACGGCCAAGCAGCTTGGGGCCACTCACGGCGTCAACGCCAAGGCGGACGATCCCGTGAAGGCCATCCGCAATCTCACCAACGGCGGGGTGGACTACTCCTTCGAGGCCATCGGGCTCAAGATCGCCGCCGAGCAGTGCTTCGACTGCATCCGCCCGGGCGGCACCGCAACGATCGTGGGCATGATCCCCGTGGGACAGAAGATCGAGCTCGATGGTCCCATGTTCCTCCGCGAGAAGAAGATCCAGGGCTGCAGCATGGGATCCAACCGCTTCAAGGTGGACATGCCGCGTTACATCGAGCTGTATCGGCAAGGGCGCCTCAAGCTCGACGAGATGATCACCCGCCGCGGCAAGCTCGAGGACGTCAACGAGTTCTTCAGGGCCATGAAGTCGGGCGAGGTCTCCCGCTCCGTCATCATGTTCTAAGCGCGAGCGCGGGCTGGTCGGCGCCGAACGAGCGCCGGCCGGCCCCGTCGCGCGGGCGGCTTCCCGGAGAGCCTCGTGCCGCGGCTGACGATCAGGACTTGCCCACGAAACTCGTGGGCAGCGTCTGGCCCTCCACCGGGTTGGCCGCCGCATCTTCCAGCGTGCGCGCGGGCCGCCACTGGCTCGCCGGCCGCACCTGCCCGTCGGTGCCGATCTGATCGATGTTCCAGTAGATCTCGAGGTTGTTGCCGTCGGGATCGGTGAACTCGATGGCGATCTGGCAGCCCGCCCGCCGGCGCCCCTCGAAGACGATAGGCACGCCGTGCCGCTGGAGCCACGCGCGGGAGCGGAACACCTCGTCGAGCGAGCCCACCTCGAAGGCGAAGTGATTCAGGCTGCCTCCTGCGGCTTTGGTCGCCTCGCGATCGCCGCCCGCCTTCTTGCCGCCTCCCACGAGGGCGACGCCGTGATGATCGCCGCCCACGCAGAGAAAGATCATTCCACCCGGCATCATGCTGTCGGGATAGCGATCGGAGACGCGCAGCCCGAGCACGTCCTGGTAGAAGCGGAGGGACGCGTCGAGGTCGCTGACGTTCAGCACCACGTGGCCGATCTTTCGGAGCTGGAATTCCATGTCGATCCCCTTAGCCGCCCAGGAGCACGAATTGGCGGCGCCCGACCTGGCCTTCGTCGAGCGCGCGCCACCCCGCGTCCGCCTGGGGCTTGAGGCGCTGCCATTCGTCGACGCGCATGAGCACGCGCGCCCGCGGAGCCGCAGCGAGGAGCGTGGCCGCCTCGCTTTCGCTCCTGAGCTCTCGTACCGGGCGCCGCAGGTAGAAGTCCCACGCGAGGCTGGCGTCGGGATAGGCGAGGAGGGGCTGTCCCGGCGTGAGCTTGGGCCCGACACGGAGGGCCACGCCCGGATAGTCGTGCTCGCGGGTGAAGCGCGCAGGATAGCCGAGGGCAGCCACGGTGAGGGTGACGCCGAGCCCGGCGGCGAGCCAGGCGGTGGCGGCAAGCCCGCTGTGCTCCACCCGCAGGCTCAGGAGGGCGAGCGCGGCGCTGACCACGATCGCCGTCGCGGTGACCCAGCGCTCCCAAGGCGAGAAGGGCAGGAAGACCGCGTCGGGTCCGGACACGCTGTTCCAGATCACGAAGGCGCCCGCACCGATCATCAGCAGGAGATAGATGGCGGCGGCCCAGTCGAGGAGGCCCCGCGCTCGCTCCGCCCCGCGCACGAAGAACTCCGCCACCAGTACGGCGAAGATCGGCCAGAGGGGCAGGAAGTAGCGGGCGCGCTGCTCCCCGGACAGGCTCAGGAGGACGATCAGCATCCCCGCCCACACGAGGAGCCGGGTGCGATCGGGATCTCGGTAACGGACCCACCACCACACCGCGGGCAGGAGGAAGAATCCCCACGGTAGGAAGCGCGTGAGATGTGCCAACACGGCCTCCAGTCGATACGTGACCGCGCTACGGAAATACCAACCGAGGTAGTCGGTCATGACCACGGCCTGGCCGTAGCTCTTCTCGCGCTGGAGGAGGTAGGGGAGGAACCACGGGAGTGCGGTGAGCACGATCAGGCCGAGACCCAGGGGCAGGCGGAGCCGCTTGACGCCACTCCAGCCTTCCGTGACGAGCGACGCGGCGATGGCGGCCACCAGCAGACTCAGCGCGGCCGGCCCCTTGCTCGCAAGTCCGCCCCCCGCGCAGAGATAGAAGCCGAGGAGCGGACGCCACGCAGAGGGCGCGCGGCCCGAGGCGAGATAGAAATAGAGCGCCCAGCCCATCCACGCGGTCAGCATCATGTCCGTCAACACCTGATGGGCCATGAAGAAGTAGAAGGGGCTGGTGGCGAGGACGAGGGCCGCGGCGAGGGCTACC
>DATGCY010000500.1:0-4128 GCA_035311385.1 Candidatus Methylomirabilota bacterium | reverse complement strand
TGGATGATGCTGCTCGCCCGCACCGATCCCAAGGCGGAGAAGCACAAGGGCATCACCTACTTCCTCCTCGACATGCACAGCCCCGGGGTAACGGTGAAGCCTCTCAAGCAGATCACGGGCGACGCGGAGTTCAACGAGGTCTACTTCGACAGCGTGAAGGTGCCGGAGGCGAACATCCTCGGCGGGCTCGACAACGGCTGGGCGGTGGGCATGACCACCCTCATGTACGAGCGGCTCGCCCTGGGCTTCGGCCTGCAGGTGCGCCTGCGCATCGCCCTCGACGGCCTCGTCGACCTTGCCCGGCGCACGACGAGGAACGGCGGCCCCGCCACCAGGGACGCGATCGTTCGTCAGAAGATCGCCCAGATGTGGATCGACACCGAGGTGTTCAAGTACACCGGGGCGCGCGCCATCACCAAGCTCCTCAAGGGCGAGTTGCCTGGCCCCGAGGCCTCGGCCGGCAAGATGATGTGGACGGAAGGACATCAGCGCCTTCAAGATTTGGCCATGGAGTTACAGGGTCCCTACGCGCAGCTCGCACGGGGCAGCCAGTGGACGGTGGATGGCGGCGTGTGGCAGTACAGTTTCCTGCGCTCGCGGGCCAATTCCATCGAGGGCGGGACCACGGAGATCCAGAAGAACATCATCGGCGAGCGCGTGCTCGGCCTCCCGAAAGGCTAGATCATGAACTTCGGGTTCAACGAGGAACAAGAGCTCCTCCGCAGCACGGCGCGCAAGTTCTTCGAAAACGAGTGCACCTCCGAAACGGTGCGCAAGCTCATGGACGGCCCCGAGGGCATGACGGCCGAGCTCTGGAAGAAGGTCGCCGAGCAGGGTTGGCTTGGCCTCATCGTGCCCGACGCCTACGGCGGGATGGGGCTGGGCGTGGTCGACCTCGTCGTCCTCATGGAGGAGATGGGCCGCGCGGTGGTGCCGGGGCCGTTCTTCTCCACCGTGCTTCTGGGCGGGCTCGCCATCCTCGAGGCGGGCACCGAGGCGCAGAAGAAGGCCTGGCTGCCCAAGCTCACCTCGGGCGAGGCGCGGGCCACCCTCGCGTGGATGGAGCCCTCTGCCGACTTGGGCGCGCGCGGCATCACGCTGTCCGCCACCGCCAAGGGCGGCGGGCATGTGCTGAACGGCACCAAGCTCTTCGTCCAGGACGCGCACACCGCCGACCTCATCGTGGTGGCGGCCCGCACGGCTAACGGCCAGACGCCGGAGGCGGGCGTCACCCTCTTCCTCGTGCCCAAAGGCGCCCCCGGCCTGACCATCACGCTCCTGCCCACCATGGATCAGACGCGGAAGCTCTGCGAGGTCACGTTGAAGGATGTGCCCGCGGGCCCTGATACCGTCATGGGTCAGGCAGGAGCGGGCTGGGCGCCCCTGGCTCGTGTCCTCGACCGCGCCACCGTGGCGCTCTGCGCAGAGATGTGCGGGGGCGCCCAGAAAGTGCTCGACATGACCGTGGAGTACGCGAAGATCCGCCAGGCCTTCGGCCGACCCATCGGGTCGTATCAGGGCGTCAAGCACCGGGCGGCGGACATGCTCGTCGACGTGGAGAACAGCAAGTCCATCACCTACTACGCGGCGTGGGCCATGGACGAGGGCGTGCCCGAGGGGCCGCTCGCCGTGAGCATGGCCAAGGCCTACGTGTCGGACGCCTACCGGCGCGTCGCCGGAGCGGGCATCCAGCTCCACGGCGGCATCGGCTTCACCTGGGAGCATGACCTGCACCTGTACTTCAAGCGCGCCAAGGGATCGGAGTTCACGTTCGGCGACGCCACCTGGCATCGCGAGCGCGTGGCGCAGCTGGTCAACCTCTAGTCGCACCGCTCACGGACGAGAACGCCGAGCGTGGGACGGATCCGGGACCGATTCGGCAAATGGATCCGTCGAGGGGTTGAGCCGCCGACTCCCAAGAATCCCCTCCTCTTTACCGACCACGGGGAGATTCAAGACATCGCGCGCCAGATGGCGCGCACCAAGGTCGAGATCGACCGCTCCATCCTCACCCTCCGGAGCTGGGCACGCGACCTCTCCCGGCGGGTGGCGGAGAACGGCAGCGGGCTCGGGCAAGGGCACGACCTGCGCTCGCTGGGCGAGACGGTGGGTGGCCTCGCCCACAACTTTAATAACTCGCTGGCCGCCATCCTCGCCTACACGGAGCTGCTCCTCCGCGACGCCCCCAAGGACTCCCCTGCGCATCGCCGGCTCATGATCGTGCGCGACGTCGCCCTCGAGGCCTCGGCCACCGTGCGCCGCCTCCAGGACTTCGTGGCGCGCCAGCCCGAAGTCGCCTTCGGCCCCGTGGGCCTGCCCGCGGTGATCCAGGAGGCGCTCGATCTGACGGCGCCGCGCTGGCGCGACGACGCCGAGCGGCGCGGTGTGGTCATCACCGTCTCCCAGGATATGGAAGCCCTCCCTCCCGTAGAGGGCATCGCCTTCGAGCTCCGCGACGCCCTCGTGCGCCTCATCTTGAACGCGGTGCAGGCCATGCCCGATGGCGGTGAGCTGTCCATCCGCGCCGCCGCCGAGGAATCGGGCTGGGTGGTCATCGAGGTACGCGACACGGGCATCGGCATGACGGAAGAGCACTCGCGGCTCATCACCAATCGCGCTCTGGAGAAGTCGAGCCGCGGCGGCCGGGGGCTCGCCGAGGTGGCGGAGATCGTGGAGCGTCACGGCGGCAATCTGAGCATCGAGAGCGAGCCGGGCCGCGGCACCGTGGTCCGGCTCCGCCTCCATGCGAGCCGGT
This sequence comes from Candidatus Methylomirabilota bacterium, assembly GCA_035311385.1. Lineage (GTDB taxonomy): Bacteria > Methylomirabilota > Methylomirabilia > Rokubacteriales > CSP1-6 > AR37. The sequence goes on along the minus strand of DATGCY010000500.1, from coordinate 1,373 downwards.
TCCAGATCATTCCCCCCGTCGAGGGCGTGGTGGAGCCGGTGCACCCGGAGCAGGCCTCGCGCATCCTCCTCGTCGATGACGATCCGCGCCTCCTCTCCGTACTCTCCGACACCCTGCAGGCCTGTGGACACGCCGTCACCACCGCCGTCAAGGGAGAAGACGCGCTCCAGATCTTCGATCCCGGCCAGCACGACGTGGTCATTACCGACCTCGGCATGCCGCGGATGAACGGCTGGGAGGTGGCGGAGCGGGTGAAGTCGCTCTCTCCTGACACCCCGGTGTTCCTCCTCACGGGATGGGGCGAGAGCGTGGCTGCCCACGAGGGCAGCCAGTTCGTGGACCGCGTCGTCGCCAAGCCGGTATCCGCCGAGGCCCTGATGGAGCAGCTCGCGGAGCTGCGTCGCTCGCGCGCTCCCGCACCGTGACCCCGGTCACTCCTCGGCCCGCTGCCTCCGTCCTCCTCGTCCGCCCCGGCGTCGCCTCGCCCGCCGAGGTCTACATGATCCGCCGCCAGAAGAGCATGCGCTTCCTCGGCGGCTTCTACGCCTTCCCCGGCGGCAAGGTGGATCCGGAGGACGGCGCGCCCGAGATGCGCGCTCGGTGCCGTGGCCTCACCGCGGCGGAGGCACAACGCCTCCTGCCCTCGATGGACGGGGCTCCCGCCCTCGCTTACTGGGTCGCGGCGGCTCGCGAGCTCCTCGAGGAGACAGGAGTGCTTCCCGCGTGCGACACGACGGGACAACCTGTGGGTGTGGGCGGAACGGAAGCCCTCGCCCGCATCGAGGCGATGCGCGATGCGCATATGGCGAAGCGAACGCCGCTCGCCGCCCTCCTCGCCGAGCGCGGATGGTATCTCGATCTCGGGCCCTTCCGCTACCTCTCGCACTTCATCACGCCACCCTCGAGCCCGATCCGCTTCACCGCCCGCTTCTTCCTCGCCCCCGTGCCGACCGGCCAGAGTCCTCGCCACTTTCACGACGAGGCGTCGGAGAGCTTCTGGGTCGAGCCCGGGGAGGGATTCCGCCGACACCGGAGCGGGGAGTGGGCCATGGCCGAGCCGGCTGACTGCGGCCTCGGCTATCTCGCCCAGTTCGAATCGCTCGAGGCCATCTGGGCCGCGCACGAAGATCGCCGCCACAAATTCCACGGCATCTTCGATCGCGTGGAGGCGGCCGGCGTCGATCCGCGCCGCCGGTCCTAGCCTCACGAAGAGACGGTACGCGAGGCGGGGCGGGCCCGTCGTCGGGGGCGGGGGGCGCTCCGGCTGCGTCACCCACTCGCCTGAATCGCCGCCCTGCGGGCGGCGCACAGGCTTCGGGGGTCCCACTCCGCCGGAGCGCTCCCCCGCCCCCGCCGCCACCCGCCCCGATGGC
>DATGCY010000499.1:0-2041 GCA_035311385.1 Candidatus Methylomirabilota bacterium | reverse complement strand
CGCCCCATGCTCGAGGCGCTCGGGAGCGCCGACCTCGTGATCGGCGAGCGCAGCAACTACTCCCGGAAGTCACCGCTTCACTGGCTGGGCCGCCGGTTTCTCACGTGGTTCATCCACTTTCTCACCCGCCTCGACCTGCGCGACATCAACTGCGGCCTGCGCGCGACGCACCGAGAGCTGATCCACCGCTATGTCAACCTCCTACCAGATGGCTTCTCGTTCTCGACCACGTCCACGGTGGTCTTCGCCAAGTTCGGCCACCGATTGACCTTCGTGCCCGTCGAGGTGCGGCGCCGCATTGGCACGAGCAGCGTGCGGCTGCTCCGTGACGGGTACAACACTTTGCTCCTCGTCATCCGCCTCATTGCCCTCTTCGACTCGCTGCGCATCTTCGTGCCGCCCGCCTTCGCCCTCATGGCGCTCGGCATCGTGTACGGCACCTTCAAGTACCTGACGCTGCCGCTCTACACCGGGCTCTCCGTCGGCGCGCTGAGCCTCTTCCTCACCGGTGTGCTGGTGTTCCTGCTGGGCGTGGTCTGCGACCAGATCGCCGCCCTCCGACTGGAGCGCTACCGGGACAACGGCTGATGTGCGGCATCGCCGGCATGGCGGGCTTCGGCCGTCCCGTCAGCGAGGCGCTCGTCCGCCGCATGACCGCGACCCTCACTCACCGTGGTCCCGACGAGGACGGCTTCTTCGCGGCCCCCCACGTAGCGCTTGGCGCCCGGCGCCTGAGCATCATCGACGTCTCGGGCAGCCACCAACCCCTCCGTGGCGAGGACCAGGGCTACGGCCGCCGCGTCCGCGCGGTGTTCAACGGCGAGCTCTACAACTTCAAGGCACTGCGCGCGGAGCTGTCCACTCGCGGGCACCGCTTCGAGACGGCGGGGGACGCCGAGGTCGTGGTCCACGCCTGGGAGGAGTGGGCCGAGGGCTCGCTCGGCCGCCTCCGCGGCATGTTCGCGTTCGCGCTGTGGGACGAGCGGCAGGAAACGCTGCTCCTCGTCCGCGACCGCGTCGGGATCAAGCCGCTCTACTGGGCGTGGGACGGGGAGACCCTGCTCTTTGGCTCCGAAATGAAGGCGCTCCTCGCCGCACGGGCCGAGCATGCCCTGGGAGGCCTCGACGCCACGGCCCTGCGGGCCTTCCTCTGCTTCGGCTACGTGCCGTCGCCTTACACCATGTTCGAGGGTGTGCGCTGCCTGCCGCCCGGACACCGGCTCCTCCTCCGGCGCGGCAGGGCTCCCGAGGTGGCGACGTACTGGGAGCTGCCGCGGGCGGCGGGGGAAGCGCTACTCGTCGACGAGGAGGAGGCCACGGCACGATTCCGCGCGCTCCTGGCCGAGTCTGTCGCCGATCAAATGATCAGCGACGTTCCCATCGGCGCCTTTCTGTCGGGGGGCATCGACTCGACGGCCGTGGTGTGGCGCATGACAGAGACCTCGCGCGACTCGGTCAGGACCTTTTCCGTGGGCTTCGCCGAGCGCTCGTACGACGAGACGCCGTGGGCGCGTCGGGTGGCACGACGCTTCGGGTCCACCCACGAGGAGGAGCTCATCACGCCCAAGCAGGTCGCGGCTGAGCTCACCGACATCCTCAACATCTTCGACGAGCCCTTCGCGGACTCCTCGGCCATACCCCTCCACTTCCTGGCGCGGATGACGCGCGCCCACGGGGTGACGGTTGCGCTCTCCGGCGACGGGGGCGACGAGCTCTTCGGCGGCTACGAGACCTATTTCGCCGGGCAGGTCCTCGAGCGCTTCCAGCGGCTGCCCCGGTGGGTCCAGGCGGTGGCGCGGCGCACCGTCGACGCCCTCCCCGTCTCCCACGGCAAGATCAGCCTCGAGCAGAAGCTCAAGCGCTTCATGGCCCTCTCCGGATGGCCGCCCTTGGTCGCGCATGCGCGCTGGCGCGCGATCTTCTGGGCCGCCGAGCTGCCCGATCTCCTCGTGGACGGCTTGGCGGATCCCCTGACCGAGGCGGACGCCGCCCGCCTGCTCGTGGGCGACCTTGGCAGCCTGCCCGATCCGGCGGTGGAGGG
>DATGCY010000498.1:0-17989 GCA_035311385.1 Candidatus Methylomirabilota bacterium | reverse complement strand
CGCATCGTGGTGACGCATTCGTTCGATGCCTCGCTCGGCTATCGTTCGAAGGATCTGCTCCAGGCCGTGGCGCGCGGGTCGGTGGCGGTGGGTGACATGTACATCGGCGCCTTGGGCGACGTGCATCCGGTGTTCCTCCTGCCGTCGCTGCCCTTCCTCGCGGTGACGTCGGAGCAGGCGAAGCTCCTCACCGAGGTGGCACGCCCCGAGTACGAGCGGGTGCTCGCCCGCTACAACCAGAAGCTGCTCTATCCGTCGCCGTGGCCGCCGGCTGGCCTCTGGGCGAAGAAGCCCGTGACGAGCATGGAGGCCGTGCGCGGCCTGCGCATTCGCGTTCCCGATGCCAATGGCGTGGCCACGTTTCGCGCGGCGGGCGCGCAGCCGGCTCAGATCTCCTTCGCGGACGCGCTGCCACGCCTCAAGAGCGGCGAGATCGACGCTGTGCTCTCCTCGGGGGACGGCGGAGCAGGCCAGCGACTCTGGGAATACCTGAACCAGTTCACCGCCATCAACTACTCGATGACCATGAGCATGGTCACCATGAACCTGGATGCGTGGAAGGGGCTCAGCCCCGAGCTGCAAAAGGCGGTGCTCGACGCGGCGCAGGCCACCAGCGAGCGGCAGTGGAAGGAGATCCAGAACCGCGTTGCTGTGAATTACGATCGCATGCGGGCCAACGGGGTCGGCATCACCACGGAGGTGCCGCCCGCCTTCCTCGAGGCGCTCGCCAAGGCCGGGCAGGTCGCCATCGACGAGTGGGTCGCCAGGGCGGGACCGAGTGGGCAGGAGATTCTCGACACCTACCGCAAGCGCCGCGGCGACGGCGGCCGATAAGGGCCCATCTGCTTCGTTGCCGCCCTCGCCTGCGGGCTCAACGTGGAGAGACCACGCCTCGCCCGCAGACTTCAGGCGGCGCCTCGCATCTGGACCCTTCTCGGCCGCCGTGCTGGAATGGGGAGGTTAGGTGCGGCGGCCGATAAGGGCCCATCTGCGTCGTTCCTGCCGTCGGCCGCGCAGGCGTCGCTTGGCCGCCCGACTGTGTCCGCGCCCGCGCATCCTCTTCGTCGGCATCAATCCGTCGCTCCGCTCGGCGCAGGTGGGCCATCACTTCGCGGGACCAGGCAATCCCTTCTGGCGCCTCCTGTACGCCGCCAAGCTCGTGCCGGAGCCGTGCACCTACGAAGGCGATGTCCGGCTTCCTGCATGGAAGCTTGCCCTGACCAATATCGTTCCCCGAGCAACGCGCGCGGCCTCTGAGATCACGCGGGCCGAGTATGCGGCCGGCCGGGCCACGCTCGCGCAGCAGATCGCGCGGGTGAAGCCACGTGTCATCGCCTTTGTCGGCGTCACCGTGTATCGCGCGTTCTTTGGAGCGCGGGCGCGAGGCGGCCCCGGCCCGAAACCGGAACGCGTCGGCGCCGCTCGCGTCTTCGTCGTTCCGAATCCCAGCGGGCTCAACGCCGCGTATCCGGGCTTCCGAGACAAGCTGGTTTGGTTTCGCCGACTCCAGCGCTACGCCGCGACGTCGGCCGCCCGGCGGCGAGCGCGAAAGCGAAAGCGCTCTCAGTAGGCGGGAGGCGTGTAGACGGTCAAGAAGAAGAGCGGCTGCGCGCCGGTGCTTTGCACGTGGTGCCGGGTGCGGGCGGGGATCATGACCAGGGCCCCGGGCGTCGCGTCGTACTCATGATCGCCGATCCGCACGCGGGCCTGGCCCTCGAGCACGTAGAGAATCTGGTCGCCGGCGTGCTCCTCTGCGGGGCCCGCGTCGGCCCCCGGCGCGATCGTCATGACGGCGGTCTGGCTGCGCTCCGTCTCCTGGAGCACCCGGAAAAACTCGCCCTTGTGACGGGAAACCGATACCACCTCCATCACACGTCCTCCATGCCGAGATGCGCTCGCACCAGGGTGACACGGGCGGTAAGCTGACTACTTAGGGAGGCTACCATGGAGATTATCCAGGGTGAGCGAACGATCCTCGTAGCTACGGATGATGGGCTGCACATCTTTGAGATCGGCCACGGCGCCGGAGCCGGCGAGGCCAGCCGTATCGACGACCTGGCGGGGCGCGAGGTCATCGCGCTGGAGTCGAGCGGCGAGGGCCCGTGGGCCCTCGTCGACGGCAGGGAGCTCTGGCGGCGGACGAGCGAGGGCTGGTCCTCCGTTGCGTCCAGCGGCCGCCGAAAGGCCACATGCCTGGCGGCCACGCCGGCGGGCCTGCTGGTCGGGACCACGCGCGCTCATCTGCTGCGCCTCGAGGATGGCCGGCTGACCCCGATCACGTCCTTCGATCGTGCGGAAGGCCGCGGCGCCTGGCACACGCCCTGGGGCGCGCCCGCCGATGTCCGGTCGATCAGCGCCGCACGTGACGGCGCCGTGTACGTCAACGTCCACGTCGGCGGTGTGCTCCGCTCTCGAAACAGCGGCGCGAGCTGGCAGCCGCTCCTCGACATCGAACACGACGTCCACCAGGTGCAGGCTCCGGCCGACCACCTCAATATCGTGCTCGTGGCCGCTTACGACGGCTTCGGCATCAGCCGCGACGGTGGCGACACCTGGACATGGCAGAACGACGGCCTCCATGCCCACTACTGCCGCGCGGTAGCTGTGGCCGGCGATACGGTCATCTTGAGCGCGTCCGCTGGCCATCACGGCCGGCGTGCGGCCCTCTATCGTCGTGCGCTCGAGGAGCAGGGCGAGTGGGAGCGCTGCGCGCCCGGGCTCCCGGAGTGGTTCTCCAACAACGTCGACACGGGCTGCGTGGCCGCTCGCGGGAACATCGTCGCCATCGGCACGGAGGACGGCTGTGTGTTCCTTTCGGCCGACGCCGGCCGGCGCTGGGAGTGCGTCGCCAAGGGGCTGGCGCCAGTCCGCGCGGTCTCGTTCGGCTGAGCCGCGGCGCCGGTCCGTTCGCCAGCGCGCTCCGTTGGGTTGCCTCACAGGCGAGGTCTAGCCTGAATTATTCTCGACTGTCGCACGTGGGATCGGGGCGGGTGGCGTCGGGGGCGGGGGAGCGCTCCGGCGGAGTGGGATCCCCGAAGCCTGTGCGCCGCCCGATTCAGGCGAGTGGGTGACACAGCCGGAGCGCACCCCCGCCCCCGGCAACGGGCCCCGACCCGCCTCGCGCTCCGAGTATTGGTGGATAGTTAGCTACGGCATTCCTAGTCGACCGACGGCGGGGAGCTTCAGCGCGGGGCGCTTCACGTCGAGGCCGAAGGCGAGGCCGAGGACGTTCACCTCCACGCCCTCCTCCCAGGCACCCATCACGCCGACCAGTCCCAGCAGGGAAACCTGCATTCCCGTGCCGCTCGGTGCCATGGCTAACGGTGCCCCTCCCACGATAAAGTCCTTGCCGATGGCCGTGTTGGGCAGGTTGAGCCGCAGCTCCGGCACCTCGCGCCCCACGAAGGCGGTGAAGGTGTTGCTGTTGGGTCCCGGCCAGGTGCGATACGAGTCGCGATAGGGATAGGCGGCCACGGCGGCCTGTACCTTCTCGATGACCGCGTCCATCTCAGGGCCGCGGAGATCCACGAGCAGATCGGGCCGGTAGCCGAACCAGTAGTTGTCGGGGCCGGTGCGGTTGACCCGGATCGCCTGCGCGCCGCGATCCACGCCCCAGCCGATCACCTCGTAGCGCGTATAGGACGGGGCGTCACTCTGCTTCAGGGCGATCCAGGTGTGGACGGCGAGGAGACCGCGCCAGCCCACCGTGCGCGCCGCGTAGACCTGCACCACGGCCTCGGGCGTGGTCGCGGGATCGGGGGCCTGGTGCGACGGCTCACGGGAGAGCTCCCACCAGCTGCCGCGCGCCCGCTCCAGCGGGGTGCAGCTGCCGGCCAGGGAGAGGAGACAGACCGCCGTCGTCAGATGCCGCGCGCGCGCACGCATCGGCGCACAGCATACCAGCGCCGACACGTGCGGGAGCGAGAGGCCGAGGGAGAGTTAGACGAGCGGGAGGGTGTAGCGGAAGGGCGCCCAGCCGATGCCCTCGACGGGCTTCGGGACGTAGGCGTTGACCTTCCGGGCCTCGACCTTGGCCGCCGGCTTGCGGGCCGAGGCCTTCTTCGCTGTCGCCTTCTTCACCGTCGGCTTCTTCGTGGAACGCTTCGCCGCTGCTTTCTTCTTCGCCATGCGCGGGAGTCTACACCAACGTTCTTCGAGCGGTCAATCGCGTGCTCGCGCGACGACGCAGGGCGAGCTTCTCCAAGCGGCTGAGCCCCTTGATCTGGGCCTCTCGGCGGAGGGCGGCCGAGCGGTCACGCTGCTGCTCGCTCCACCGGAGCCTGACGGGGAGCCGCGCCCGTGTATACTTCGACGCGATACCGCGGGCGTGCTGGCCGAGGCGGCGCGGCAGGTCGTTGGAGATGCCGGCGTAGAGCGAGCCGTCCGCGCATTCGAGGAGGTAACAGACCCATGCCATCGGGAGCCAGTATGCACGAGCTCGACGCCAGCCAGGTGCATTACGCGTGGGACAACAGCGTCGTTCCGCGCCTCGTGATCGAGCCCGGCGACACCGTGGTGTTCCAGACCCGCGACGCCGCCGACGGCTTCTATTCCCGCGCGTCCACCCATGCGGACGTCCTCAATCGCGGCCCCTTCCGCGGCCATCCTCTGACGGGGCCGGTGCAAGTGAAGGGAGCGGAGCCGGGAGACGCCCTGGTGGTCGAGGTGCTCGACATCAAGCCCGCCGCGGATTTCGGCTGGACGGCCATCCGCCCCGGCCGCGGGCTCCTGCCCGAATCCGAGTTCTCGAAGCCGTTCCTCCAGATCTGGGATCTCTCGGACGGGACCCACGCGCGCATGGACCGCCGGGTCGCCGTGCCCATCGAGGCCTTTCCCGGCGTGATGGGCACCGCCCTCGACGAGCCGGGCGCGCACAGCACCATGCCGCCCCGGAAGAACGGCGGGAACATGGACATCAAACAGCTCACGCGCGACTCCACGCTCTACCTCCCGGTCTGGATGCCCGGGGCGCTGTTCAGCGTGGGCGACGGGCACGGGGCGCAGGGCGACGGCGAGGTGTGCGTCACCGCGGTGGAGATGCGCGCGCAGGTGACGCTTCGCTTTGGTCTCCAGCGAGGCCGGCACCTCGAGGAGCCGCAGCTCCGCACCACGCGCCGACTCGCTGCCGGCACCAACACGGGGCCGTGGTACGGGACCACCGCGCACGGTCCCGATCTCTTCGCCTCCGCCCAGCGGGCGGTGCTCCACATGATCGATCACCTCGTGCGCGAGCGCGGATTCTCGCGTGAGGAGGCCTACATCATCTGTAGCGTGGCCGCCGACCTCAAGATCAGCGAGATCGTCGACGCGCCCAACTGGATCGTGTCCGCCTTCATCCCCGAGAGCATTTTCCCGTGATCGTCGTATGAGCGTGGCCCTGACCATGGTCCCCGGCCTCGGGGCCGCCCCCGTGGCCCCGTTCCTCCGCTTCTCCACGCTCTGGATCCAGATCACTGGGACGTGGTGCAACCTCGAGTGCACCCACTGCATCAATAGCTCGGGGCCGCGAGAACCCTGGCTCAAGCCGTTGCGTACGGAGCTCGCCCTCTCCGCCATCCGCGAGGCGGAGGAGCTCGGGGTGAAGGAGATCTACTTCACGGGCGGCGAGCCGTTCCTGCACGGCGACATCCTCCCCCTCCTCGCCGCCGCGCTGGAGGCGGCCCCCACCACCGTGCTGACCAACGGCACCTGCATCGACGCCATCATGGCCGACGAGCTTGCCGCGCTCTCCGTCTCCGCGCGCTACTCGCTCTCCTTCCGGGTGAGCCTCGACGACACCGATCCGGTGCGGAACGACCGGGTGCGGGGCGAGGGCGCTTTCGCCAAGGCGGTGGAGGCCATCCGGCTCCTGCACGACCGCGGCCTTCTTCCCATCGTGACGGCGACGGAGATCACGAGCGCTGAGCACGCCGATGGCCGCAGTACCTACGAGCGCTTCCGCGACTTCCTCCTCGCTCAGGGGATCGAGAAGCCGCGCGTGAAGATCATGCCCGTGTTCGCCCTCGGCCGCTTGGCCCGCCCGGATGATCCCGTGCTCCACGAGGACGATCTCGTGGGCTTCGATCGTGGCACGCTCCAGTGCGCGGAGTCCCGCGTGGTGGCGGCCGGCGGCGTCTATGCCTGTCCGATCCTGGCCGGCCTTCCGCGGGCGCGGCTCTCCGACGGCGCGCTGGAGGCCTCGTTCGTTGGCGCCACCCTCTACCATCCTTCGTGCGTCACGTGCTTCCAGACGGGGATGACGTGCACGAACAGCTAGCGGAGTATCGCCGCATCGCCGTGTTCGGCGGCGTGTACAACAACACCCTCGCCCTCCACGCCCTGCTCGAGGACGCGCGCCGGCGCGACGTGGAGGCGGTGTTCTGTCTCGGGGACATGGGCGGCTTCGGCCCGCACCCCGATCGCGTGTTCCCGCTCCTCAGGGAGGGGGGCATCCTCGCTATCCAGGGCAACTACGATGCGTCGCTCGCCCAGGGCAAGACGGACTGCGGATGCGGCTATACCGATCCCCGTGACAACCACTTTGCTCGCATCAGCTACGAGTACACGTTCGCCCACACCTCGCGGGAGCACAAGGCGTGGCTGGGCTCGCTGCCCGGGCATCGACGGGTGCGCCTGGGACCGCACCGCGTGCTCATGTGCCACGGCTCCCCGCGCGTGATCAACGAGTTCCTCTGGGAGTCCGCCACCCCGGACGGGCTGCTCCGGCGCTTCTTGCGCGACGCCGCGGCCGACGTTCTTCTCTGCACGCACACGGGGATCAAGTGGCATCGACCGCTCGCCACGGGGCAGCACGCCGTCAACGTGGGGGTGATCGGCCGTCCCGAGAACGACGGCTCCACCAACGTCTGGTACACCATCGCCACCGCCACTCCCGACGTGTCGGTGGAGTTCGTGCCGCTCCACTACGACTTCGAGACGCTCGCCCGGCAAATGGATCAGGAAGGCCTGCCCGCGGAGTTCTCGGAGACCGTGCGCACGGGATGGTGGACCACCTGCCTCGAGAACCTGCCGTCGAGGGAGCGCTCCCGCGGAAAGTTCTGATGACGGTGGACGTGCGGCCCACGGACCCGCACAACCTCGAGCTGGTGGCCAATGTCCACCCGCCGGACTGGGTCGCGCCGTCACCCGCGCCGCGCTACAACCTGGTGGTTATCGGCGGAGGCACAGCCGGCCTGGTGACGGCGGCGGGCGCGGCCGGTCTGGGCGCCCGCGTTGCCCTCGTCGAGCGCGATCTGCTCGGAGGCGATTGCCTCAACGTGGGCTGCGTGCCGTCGAAGTGTGTGATTCGTTCCGCGCGCGTAGCGGGCGAGCTGCGCGTGGCCTCTGCCTTTGGCATTCACGTGCCCGGTCCTGTGGAGGTTGACTTCGGCACCGTGATGGAGCGCATGCGCGCCGTCCGCGCCCGCATCAGTCTCCACGATTCGGCGGCACGGTTCCGCGGCCTCGGCGTGGATGTCTTCCTGGGCGAGGGGCGCTTCACGGGTCCGGGCACCGTCGCGGTCAACGGGACCACCCTTCGCTTCAGGCGCGCTGTCATCGCCACCGGCAGCCGTGCTCATCGCCCCCCCGTCCCGGGCCTCGCCGAGGCAGGCTTCCTCACCAACGACAGCATCTTCGAGCTGATGAAACGCCCCCGACGCCTCGCCGTGATCGGGGCCGGCCCCATCGGCTGCGAGCTCGCCCAGGCCTTTCGGCGCCTCGGCTCGGAGGTGACGATCTTCCACACGGGAAGCCACATCCTGAATCGCGAGGACGCCGACGCGGCCGAGATCGTCCAGCGTGCGTTCCACGCCGAGGGGATCCGTCTCCTCTTCGAGGCCAGGCTCGCGCGCGTGGACCGGGCCGCGGACGGCAAGGTCCTCCGCGCGGAGACGCCGCGAGGTTCCGAGGCGGTCACGGTGGACGAGATCCTGGTCGGGGTCGGACGGGTGCCCAACGTGGAGGGTCTCGGCCTCGAGTCCGTGGGCGTGGTCTACGATCGCCACGAGGGAGTGACGGTCGACGATCGCCTGCGCACGAGCAATCCCATGATCTACGCGGCGGGGGACGTGTGTCTGGCGGAGAAGTTCACCCACGCCGCCGACTTCTCCGCGCGCACGGTGATCCAGAACGCGCTCTTTCTCGGACGGAAAAAGCTCTCGGTCCTGACCATTCCCTGGTGTACCTACACGGATCCCGAGATCGCCCACGTCGGACTCTCCGAGGAGGAGGCCGCCGAGCGCGGCATCCGCATCGACACGTATGTGCGGCCCTTCGCCGAGGTGGACCGCGCCGTGGTGGACGGCGAGGAGGACGGTTTCGTGAAGCTCCATGTGCGGCGCGGCGCGGACCGCATCGTGGGCGCTACCATCGTGGGTCGCCACGCCGGCGAGATGATCAGCGAGGTGACCCTGGCCATGACGGCGGGCGTCGGCCTGGGCCGCCTCGCCTCCGTCATCCATCCCTATCCGACGCAGGCCGAGGCCATCCGGCAGGTGGGCGACATGTACAACCGTACCCGTCTCACCCCGCGGGTGAAGCGGCTCTTCGCGGCGTGGCTCAGGTGGACGCGATGAAGCGCCGATGGCTCGGTCCCCTGATCGCGCTGACGGTGATCGCCGCCGGCGTGGTGGCCGCGCGCGTTCTCGGTCTCGATGAGGCGATCCGGCTCGATAACATCGCCCGTCTCAAGCAAGGGATCGAGAGCTACGGCACGCTCGCCCCCGCCGTCTTCATCGGCGGCTACATCCTCGCCGTGGTCTTCTTCGTGCCGGGGCTGCCCATCACCGTGCTCGGGGGGGTGGTGTTCGGACCGATCCGCGGCACTCTCTACGTGTGGATGGCCGCCACCGTCGGCGCATCCCTGGCCTTCCTCGTGGCCCGCTACGCTTTGCGGGGCACCGTGGAGAGCTGGGTGCGAGCGAGCCCGCGCCTGGCCCGGATCGACGGGCTGGTCGCCGAGCACGGATGGCGGATCGTCATGCTCACGCGTCTCGTTCCGCTCTTCCCGTTCAACCTGCAGAACTACGCGTACGGGATCACGCGAATCGGCTTCTGGGCATACGCGGTCACTTCCTCTCTGTGCATGATTCCCGGCACCGCGGCCTTCACCCTCGCGGGCGGGGCCTTGAGCGAGGGCCGAGGCGCCATCAAGCGGACGCTCATCTATCTCGCCGTCGCCGGCGTGCTCCTCGTGCTGATCTCGCTTCTGCCCCGCTGGATCGGACGCCGGAGCCGGCTCGGTGCGGATCTCCTGAAGTCGGGCGCGGTGACGGTGACCCTGCTCGCCTCTGCCGCCTCCGCCCATGCCGCGGGCGATGCGTATGCCAAGCTACTCGCCGCTCACGTGTGCGCGTCGCTCTCCTGCCCGGATCTGCGTGCCGAGCCCTACGGCGCCGCCGCGCTCGACGAGCAGACCGCGCACTTCCTCACGAATCCAACCAAGGCGCTCGAGCCCGGCCTCGATGGGAGAACCGCACGTATCTCCAGCATCTTCCGATGGTTCACCGCCGATTTCGCCGCAGGGGGCGGCGTGGTCGCCTTCATCCGCGCCAAGGCGGGGCCGGACGTGGCGGGACGCATCCGCCTCCTCACCGACGCGGGCCTCGCCTACCTCGACGACGACTGGAGTCTGAACGACACCGCGCGGGACCCGTCCTGATCAGCATCGTCGTGCCCACCCTCAACGAGGCGGCCAATCTCGGGCGCCTCCTGCCCGACCTGCACGAGCGCTGTCGCGAGGCCGAGGTCATCCTGGTCGACGGCGGCAGCGAGGACGCCACGCGGGACGTGGTGACACGCTTTCCTCATGTCCAGCTCGTCACCGCCCCCCGCGGACGCGCGCGCCAGATGAACGCGGGGGCCCGCGTGGCTCGCGGCGACACGCTTCTCTTCCTCCACGCGGACACGCGCCTGCCCCACGGTGCGCTGGGGGCCGTCGCGGCTGCGCTCGACGACGCGCGGGTGGTGGGGGGGCGCTTCGACGTCAGCTTCGACAGCCCGCGCGCGGTGTTCCGCATGATTGCCGGCTTCATGAACCTCCGCTCCCGCTGGAGCCGGATCTCGACGGGCGATCAGGCCATTTTCGTGCGGCGCAGCGTCTTCGAGGCCATGGGCGGCTATCCCGACATCGCCCTCATGGAGGACATCGAGCTCTGCCGGTGCCTCAAACGGCGGGGACGGCTGGCGGCCCTCCGGGCGCGCGTGACGACATCCGCCCGCAAGTGGGAGCGCGAGGGCGCGCTCCGGACCATGGCGCTCATGTGGGCCCTTCGCTTCTTCTACATGGTGGGTGTCTCGCCGGATCGCCTCCACCGCTGGTACTACCGGTAGATCCCGGCTCGGAGGCGCACCGTTTCGTGGCGGTGCCGCATCCAAAGGACGGAAAGGAGTTACCCCATGAAACCCACCATCGGGCTCACCGACACCAACCGGAGCGGCGTGATCAAGCTCTTGATCCCGCTCCTCGCCGACGAATACGTGCTCTACACCCAGACCCGCAACTATCACTGGAACGTGGTCGGCCCGCAGTTCAACGACCTGCACAAGTTCTTCGAGTCGCAGTACGAGGAGCTGGACGACTTCGTAGACGACGTGGCCGAGCGCATCCGTCAGCTCGGCGCCAGGAGTCCCGGCACCCTCGATGAGTTCGTCGAGGCGACCCGGCTCGACGAGCATCCCGGCCAGCACCCGGAGGCCAAGGATATGCTCGCCGCGCTGCTCGCCGACCACGAGGCCGTGATCCAGGCTCTCCGTAGCGATCTCGCCATCGCCCAGGACAAGTTCGGCGACGCGGGCACCAGTGACTTCCTCACCGGCCTGATGGAGAAGCACGAGAAGATGGCCTGGATGCTGCGGGCCTATCTGGGCTGAGGCGGCGGCTCACAAAGACCGAGGCGACGCGGGCCGGCGGCCGCACGCGAGGCGGAGTTCCTCTACGTTGCGCGTGCGGCCCGCCTACTTCGCTTCGGGCAGGCCTACCGACTTCCTGATCTTCGCGATCTGTCCCGCGTGGTCGTTCCAGTGGTACTCGAACAGCGCGCCCACGAAGGTGGGGATGTCGATCTCTTCGATCCCCATGATCTCCTTGAAGAGGGGAATGCGCGCCTTGCGATGGAGATCGGCCTCGCTCAGCCCCTCGAGGTAGTTCATCACGTCCCGCTGCTGGCCTTCGAGGGCGGCGGTGAACTGCTTGAGGGTCATGGTCTTGCGGTTCCCCGTCACGTCCGCGTCTCCTGGATTGACGTGCACCACGGGCAGGTCCGTGACGGCGAAGGTCTTGAGGAGCGGCACCGGCTTCCAGCCCGGCTCGAAGAGGAGGTGGCAGAGTACCTCGCGAGCGGTCCACTCGCCCGGGATGTCGCTCCGGTCGAGATACGGGTCCATGCCGTGGAGCTGCGCCCGGAGATGTGCCCACGCCTTGTCGGAGCGGGCCCGTAGGTCCTTCACCTTCGCGTCTCTCATGATCCCGCCCTCCCCGCTGCTCCCGCCTGGATCCGGCGGAGGGTCATTCTACCTCACTCGAAAAGATACCACCGGGGCTTGATCGGGCGGTCATAGCTGAGCCCGAACTGCTTCATCCCGATGTCGCGCACGCGGGCGGCCGCCTCCTCGGGTGAATCGGTGACGAAGAGCAGGTCCATGTCGGTGGGCGCGATGGTGCCCTGCTTGACGAGGGTGTTGCGCATGAAGTCGAGGAGCGGCTTCCAGAAGTCAACGCCCATCAGCACCATGGGGAACCCCGCGATCTTGCCCGTCTGAATGAGGGTGGCCGCCTCCGTCACCTCGTCGAGGGTACCGAAGCCGCCCGGCATGGCGATAAAGGCGTAGGAGTATTTCACGAGCATGACCTTGCGCACGAAGAAGTGCTTGAAGGTGACCCAGCGGTCGAGGTAAGGGTTGGGCGCCTGCTCTTGGGGCAGCTCGATGTTGCAGCCGATAGAGCGACCGCCCACCTCCTTGGCCCCGCGGTTGGCCGCCTCCATGATGCCGGGGCCGCCGCCCGTCATCACCGTGAAGCCATCGCGGGCGAGACACGCTCCGAGTTGACGCGCGAGCTCGTAGTAGCGATGGGTCTCCGTGAAGCGCGCCGAGCCGAACACGGTGACGCAGGGGCCGACGAAGTGCAGGGCGCGGAAGCCGCGAATGAACTCGCAGAAGATGCGGATGGCGCGGGCGAGCTCGAAGAGGCGCGGCTGGGGACCGGCGAGGAAGCGCCGCACCTCGGGCGGGCCCGGCGTCTTGCCCCACCAGCGGTAGCGCGGCGCATAGAGCTCATGGTCCACGGTCATGAGATCTCTCCTTCGGCCCCCACGCTCATCGGCCGGGCGGTCGGCGACCACGGCGCCCACTGCCCGACTGTCTGGGGAGGATAGAGGATGACGCTGGGCGTGCCCACGCTGGCGGCGAGGTGGCTGACGCCCGAGTCGCTGCCGAGGTACGAGGCAGCCAGGCTGAGGGCGCCCGCTAGCTCGGGGAGCGACGGCTCGACGAGGCGGATCGTCGGTTCGCCGAGCGCCGAGGCGAGCGTCTCCGCGGCGGTGTGATCGGCCGGACCTTCATGCAGGATCACGGCGAGGTTGCCCCCGGAGGCGAGGCGCTCGAGGACCCGTGCGAAGCGTGACGCGGGCGACTGCTTCCAGGGCGACCCCGCGCCGGGATGAGCGAGGAGGAAAGGCCGCGCGAGATCGGCGCCCGCGGCGGTCAGCGCCGCGCGTGCGGCGGCGCGCCAGCCCTCGGGCACGAGGAGCGACGAGGCGTCGATGGTCCCGGGGGGGCACCAGGGTGCGAGCGTATCGACGAGATACTCCCACACCGTGCGCAGGGCGCCCGCCTTTGGCACAGGAGCCGCCACGATGCTTGCCGGGATCAGGGCCGCGAGCTGCCGCCGATAGCATGGATCCCTCGCGCCGAACCACGAGACCGCGCGAGGGAACTGCCCGAGGCGCGAGCGGAGCGACACGGGCGGCGGACCCTCCACGAAGAGCGCCTCCAGGCCGAAGGTGTCGAAGGACGTGCGCGCGCGCACGACACCTAGTCCCTCGAGGAGCTCGCCGATCCGCGGCTGACCCGCAAAGGTGAGACGATGACCGAGAGCGGTGAGGGCGCGCAGGGCGGGCACCGCCTGGAGCACGTCGCCGAGCGCGCCGGGATGCACGACGAGCGTGTCGAGGGGATGCGCAGCCATGCTCGACTATTATCCCCGAAAGCGCTTGACTAACCTCGAGGCCTGCGGCATCGTTCGGTCGCCACCCTATGGCTGAATCCAGCGCGCCGCTCGTCGCCGTCATCATGGGCAGCAAATCGGACTGGGAAACCATGCGTCACGCCGACGAAGTGCTGACCCAGTTCGCCGTGCCCCACGAGTGCAAGGTGATGTCGGCCCATCGCACGCCCGCCTACACCACGGAGTATGCGAGCGGGGCGGAGGGACGCGGGGTCGAGGTCATCATCGCCGCCGCGGGCGGAGCCGCGCATCTGGCCGGGGTGGTGGCCGCTCACACCGTCCTACCCGTCCTCGGCGTGCCCATGGAGAGCGCATCGCTCAAGGGCATGGACTCGCTGCTCTCCACGGTGCAGATGCCGGGGGGCATCCCGGTGGGCACGCTGGCCATCGGCAAGCCGGGCGCTACCAATGCCGCCCTCCTCGCCGTGGCCATCCTGGCCAACCAGCGCCCCGAGCTCCGCAAGCGCCTCCACGAGTTCCGCGAGGAGCAGGCGCGTAAGATCATGAAGGACACGTTGCCGTAACCGACGCGTCGCACCGGCGCGCGATCGTTCCGCCACCTGCCGCGCCCCCCGAAGGAGCCAGCATGAAATTCGCGATCTTCACCGGCATGGGCAACACCACCTGGCACGACGTCCTCACCCTCTGGAAGCACGCCGATCAGAGTGGCTGGGATGCCGCGTGCGTCACCGACCACTTCATGCCCAACACCCCCGATCGCGTGGGGGACACCCTCGAGTGCTGGACGGCCCTGGCCGCGCTCGCCGCGGAGACGCAGCGGATGCGCGTGGGCACCATCGTGTCCGGCAACACCTACCGTCACCCCGCGGTGCTGGCCAAGATGGCCACCAACATCGACATCATCTCCAACGGGCGGCTCATCTGCGGGGTGGGCGCAGGCTGGCAGGAGAACGAGCACACCGCCTACGGCATTCCCTTCTACACCATGCCCGATCGCCTCCGGCGCCTCGACGAGGCGTGCCAGGTGCTGAATCTCCTCTGGACGCAGGAGCGCTCGACGTTCAAGGGCAAGTACTACCAGCTCGACGACGCTCCTCTCATGCCTCGGCCCGTGCAGAAGCCGCGGCCGGAGCTGATGGTGGGCGGCGGCGGCGAGAAGGTCACTCTCAAGATCGCCGCGCGTTGGGCCGACCACTGGAATGTGTGGGGCGGGCCGGACATCCTCGCCGCCAAGAGCAAGATCCTCGAGGCGCACTGCGCGGGCGTGGGCCGCGATCCCAAGACTATCCTCCGCTCGGCGGTGATGGTCCCCGGCATCACCGAGGACCCGGCGCAGGTGGACCGGCTCAAGCAGGCGCTCATGAAGCGCATGGGCCGGGACGAGGTGTCAGCCACCGACATCCTCCTCGCGGGTAGCCCCGCCAAGATCCAGGACAAGCTCGGCCGCCTCCGTGACACGGGCGTGGGCATGCTCTTCATCCCGACCATGTTCCTGCCCAAGGACCCGCGGCCCGTGCTCGACGAGTTCATGGCCAAGGTCTCCCCCGCCTTCCGGAGGTAGCTGGCATGGCGGCGTTCAAGGACTACGAGCATTTCGACGCACTCGGCCTCGCTGAGCTCGTGAAGCAGGGCAAGGTCGCGCCCGACGAGCTGCTCGAGGCGGCCATCGAACGGGTGGAGGCGAGGAACGCCGCCGTCAACGCCGTCACCATGAAGCTCTACGACTACGGCCGCCAGGCCATCGTCGACGGCCTGCCCGACGGCCCCTTCAAGGGCGTGCCCTTCCTCCTGAAGGACCTCACCGCGCAGGTGGCGGGGATCAAGATGACGCGCGGCTCGAAGTTCTTCGCGGACACCCCGCCGCCCGTTATGGACAGCGAGCACGTGAAGCGGCTCAAGGCTGCGGGCCTCGTCATCTTCGGCCGCACCAACACCTGCGAGCTCGGGCTGTCACTCACCTGCGAGCCGCAGCTCCACGGACCGACCAAGAGCCCGTGGGACACCACCCGCATCTCCGGCGGCTCCTCGGGCGGAGCAGCCGCGGCGGTGGGCGCGCGCATGGTACCCATCGCGCATGCCTCCGATGGCTTCGGCTCCATCCGCGCGCCCGCCGCCTGCTGTGGCGCGGTCGGTCTCAAGCCCACGCGCGGCCGCAACACCATGGCACCGTACACGGGCGAGGGCCTCGGGGGATTGTCGACCGAGCACGCGGTCACCCTCACCGTACGGGACACCGCGGCGCTCCTCGATGCCACCGCGGGCTCGGGACCCGGCGATCCCTACGTCGCGCCGGTGCCGCCGCGCCCGTTTCTCGCCGACGTGCAGGCGGAGCGACGCCCGCTGCGCATCGCCTACACGACCGCGGCACCCAACGGCGCGCCGGTGGACACGGAGTACCTCAAGGCGCTCGCGGAGGCGGTGGTCTTCTGCAAGGACCTGGGCCACCGCGTGGAGGAAGCGGACCCGGAGATCGATCGCGGCGCCGTCGTCCCCACCTTTCTCACCTTCGCCGCCGCCAACATGGTGGTCACGCTGGGAAGCCATCCCACGGCGGGGCGCCCGGCGAGAAAGGGCGAAGTCGAGAATGTGACGTGGGGTACCGCCCAGCGAGGGGAAAGCATCACGGCGCCCGACTACGTCCGCGCCACCCAGGCCGCCCACAAGCTGGGCCGGCAGATGGCGGCCTTTCACGCGACCTACGACGTGCTGCTCACCCCCGGCCTGGGCACGCTGCCGCCCCATCTGGGCTGGATCGACATGATGCTCGACGACGTGGACGAGTACTGGCGGCGCGTCTTCACCTTCTCGCCCTTCACGGTGTGGTTCAACATTACGGGCCAGCCCGCCCTCATGCTTCCGCTCGGCCGCTCCGCCTCGGGCTTCCCCATCGCCGTGCAGCTCGTGGGCCGCTACGGCGAGGAGGGAACCATCCTCGGCTTGGGCGCGCAGCTCGAGAAGACGCGCCCGTGGATCAGCCGGCGCCCTCCCGTCGCGGTCTGAGCTGGGCGCGGAGGATCACCGCGGTCACCACGCTGTCGACCACGCCGTTGAGGGCGAAGCCGACGAGGAGCGGCCAGAGCGGCATGAGGGTGGCGAGCTTCTCGCTGTACCACCACATCGGACGCAGCACCACGCCCGCCACCATCACTACCACATTGATCAGCACAAGGGCCGAGCCGAAGCTCAGCAACTGAGCCACCGTCACCGTCTCGCCCCGCCGGCGTCCGAGCAATCCCAGGACGAAGGCGCCCCCGACGCATACTCCGAGCGGCACGGCCACGAAGACGCCGGCCGTGATCAGGACGCCAAAGGCCATGGGTAGGGCCGAGAAGAAGAGGACGGTCCGCGCGCCCGCCTCATGACTGGTCGCCGTTCTGAGGAAGCTCGACCCGAGACCGATGGCGAGGGTGAGGATCGGATAAGCCGCGGCGGCGGCGATCACCTGGAGCGACGCGATTACGGCCAGGCCCGCGCGGATCATGGGCGCGGGGTCCCTCGCGTGGCCGTGACCACCGTGAAGACCGGATGGCGCGGCGCTTCCGCGCGAAAGGCGTCGAGGTCGGACTCCGTCGTCACATCGAAGTAGGGCCGGGTGATCGGCACGCGCGTCACGTACATGCGGAGCACGGGCGCGGCCTCGTCCACGGGGGCCTCGCGGACGGTGATCTCCTCCACATGCCCGCCGCGCGAGAGCGTGCCGCGCCCTGCCGTACGGAGGTTGCGCACCCAAGCGACTTCCCCATAGGGCGCGACGAGCCAGCGCCGCCCGTGGTCCTCCACCAGTGTGACGGGTGTGGAGCGGAGCGCCCCGCTGCGCCGCCCGGGCACGACCAGGAGATAGGTGGCGGCGGGGCCCCAGCCCAGCCCCAGCAGCGCGCCGACGATCCGGTTGACGGCGCGCCGACCGAGGCCGAGACGGTAGCGGGCCGCCATCCGCTACGGAAGAATGCGCTGGTAGAGCACGTGCCGGCGGTTCTTGGTGAAGGGACGCACCTGCCCTGGCCAGCGACCCTGGTCGACGGCGGCGCCCCACGCCGCGGAGGTCAACACCTCGGGGCTCTCCACCTCGTAGGTCGCCGAGTAGGTCGGCACGTTCTCCGCCTCGATCGTCTTCTTCTCACCGCCGATGATCATGGTGAGCGTCGTCTTCTTGAGCCGCGCCACCGCGATGACCCCGGGCACCTTGAGGAGGAGCGGCACGTGCTCGGTGTCGTAGACCTCGTTGAAGAGGGCCTCCTTGGTGGGCTCGACGTCCATGGAAGCGGTGAAGAGATAGCGGGTCTGCAGGGCCATGAGCTCGTCTCCTTGTGGTGCGACAGGGAATCAGCGGTAGTTTTCGGCGGCGTCCACGGGCTCCCACCCGAGAACGGCGCGGGTGTGCTCGAGGTCGCGATAGCCCCACTTGTTGCGCGAGTTGCCGAAGACGATTTCGTAGCGCAGGGCGGGCGAGGCCTCGATACATCGCGCGAAGAGCCGCGCGATATCTCGCTGGCTACACCAGACCGAGAACTCGCGGGCGGACAGCGGGCGGTCCTGGGCGTGCACGCGACCGATGCGCACGCAGATGACGGAGAGGCCGTGGGTGTCCGCGTACTGGCGGCCGAGCGCCTCGCCCCAGACCTTGCTGACGCCGTAGAGCCCGGAGGGCCGCACGGGCGAGAGATGGGTGAGCATGGGCCACGAGGTGAGGCCCTCGTAGCGTCCCGCCACGAGGTCGCGGTACGGCGGCTCGCTCTCGATGCCGCTCACCGTGGCGCCGCTCGAGGCGAAGACGACACGCTTGACCTTGGCCTGGCGTGCCGCCTCGAAGACGTTGTAGGTGCC
>DATGCY010000497.1:0-2156 GCA_035311385.1 Candidatus Methylomirabilota bacterium | reverse complement strand
TCGTCCATCTGCGGCCAGAGCCGTTGCTCCTCGAGGCCGAAGGGGCTGTACACGTGCGTGGCGCCGCCCCCGTTTCGCCCCGAGGCCTCCCAGCCCACGATGCCCTTCTCCAGGATGAGCACGTCCACGCCGGAGCGGGCGAGCCACCAGCCCGCACTGAGCCCAGTGACGCCGCCGCCGATGATGACGACCGCGGCGCCCTTTGGATCTGGCATGACCGGCTACCGCGAGGCCAAGCCGGCGGCGCCGTAGGTGCGGCGGGCGTACTCGAGATTGCCCTGCCAGAGCCGCGTGTCGGAGCCGAACAGGATGTGCTTGGACATGTCCGGCGAGAAGCGGCTGGCGGGCGGACGACGGCCGAGGGCCTCCGCGAGGCTCCGGATGTGATGCGGCCCCGCCCCGCAGCAGACACCCAGGTAGCGCACGTCGAGGGCGAGCGCTTCCTTGCCGAACACGGCGATCTCGTAGCGGCTCAGCAGGAATGGATCGAGAGCGGTGGGGAAGGCGCGGCCGTCCGGCAAAGACGGGTCGCTGAGGCTCTGGAACACCGGCTCCGCCGCCGTGGTCCGATAGGGCACGGGCAGGGCCGCCACGTGACAGCGGACAGCAGCTCGAATTTCCTTGAGCATCGGCATCATGGTGGCGGGACCGCGCGCGCAGTTGAGCCCGACGACGGCGGCGCCGCCCGCTTCGAGCCGGCGGCAGGCATCGGCCGGGCTCCAGCCTTCGCGAGTGGTGCCGTCGCGCGGGACGGCCAGGGTGACCACGGCGGGCTTGCCCGACTTCACGATCGCCTCGAGGGCGAGGAGGGCCTCTGCCCCGAACGCGTAGGTCTCGGCCACGATGAAGTCGACGCCCGCCTCCACCGCCCACTCGATCTGCTCGTCGAAGATGCGGCGCGCCTGCTTCTGCGCCTTGGCGTCGCCGGGATCGTAGATGCTGGTGTTGCAGATGTCGCCGGCGAGGAGCGTGCCCGTGCTGCGGGCGACCTTGCGGGCGATGCGGAGCGCCGCGCGGTTGATCCGCGCCAAGTCGCCCTCGCGCCCGACCATGCGGAGCTTGGCCCGATGCGCATAGTAGGTGAAGGCCTCGACCACGTCCGAGCCCGCATGGACGAACTCGCGATGCAGCGACTCCACGAGGTCGGGCCGCTCCAGCACGATCTCGGGCACGTAGGCGCCCGCCTGGAGATAGCCGCGCCGCTCGAATTCGAAGAGATACCCCTCGGCGCAGATGACGGGCCCGTCGGCGAGCCGCTCGAGGAGACCGCGCGGCTTGCCGGACTTCTTGACGCTGCTGCGGGCCTGCTTGGTCGCGCGCGCCCGGCGGCCCATCAGGCCTGGATCGCCAGCTGATTGCCGAAGATGTACAGCGTCGGATGCGGCTTGAAGCCCTGCACGCGCTTGTCGTGGAAGGTGAAGATGGCGCGCCACACGGGCTGCACGATAGGGCCGTCGTCCTGCAGGATGCCCTCGAGCCTCGCCATGATCTCGCGGCGTTGGTTCACGTCGAGGGTGCCCTCGGCCTGGGTGAGGAGCTTGTCGAACTCGGGGTTGGAGTACTTGGACTCGTTCCAGGAGCCGCCCGAGCGATAGGCGAGGCCGAGGCTCATGATGCCGAGGGGCCGATGCGCCCACGTGGTGAAGCCGAAGGGTACCTTGGTCCAGACCTCCCAGTACTGCGTCGACGGCATCACGTTGATCTTGACGCGGATGCCCGCCTCTTTCCACTGCTCTACCATGGTCTGCACGGCGAGGAGCTCCCAGGCGGGATAGGGCTTGCAGGCGATCTCCACATCGATGCCGTTCGGATAGCCCGCGTCGGTCAGGAGCTTCTTCGCCTTGGCCACGTCGCGCGGCTGCATCGGCAGCTTCGCGTATTCGGGATGCACGGGGCTGACGTGGTGATGCTCGCCGGGCTGACCCAAGCCGCGATGGGCGATCTGGAGCACGGCGTTCGAGTCGATGGCGTAGCGCATGGCTTGACGCACCCGCTTGTCGTCAAAGGGCTTCACGGGCTGCATACGCGCCGTCGCCGTATAGGCGGTGGTGACCTGATACATCTGCACGTGAGGAATCTTCTGGAGCGCCTCGAGCTGCACGATGTCGGCGCCATAGAGGCCGTCGACCTGCTTGGAGGCCAGGGCGGCGACGGAG
>DATGCY010000496.1:0-25578 GCA_035311385.1 Candidatus Methylomirabilota bacterium | reverse complement strand
TCGTGATCTCGCGGGCGTCCTTGATCCCCTGCTCGCCCGTGCAGACGTTGGAGCATCCGCTGGAGGCGACGATAGCCTGCGCCCGGCCGTCGCGGATGTGCTCCTGGGAGACGAGCACGGGCGCGCCCTTGACCTGGTTGGTGGTGAAGACGGCCGCCGCCCGCGCGGGAGCCGAGGAATAGATGAGGGCGAGGTCCTTCTTTCCGCTCGGCTTGATGCCGGCGATGACGCCCGCGGCGAGGATGCCGGGAACCGCCGTGATACCTCCGTCGATCCACTGCACGTCGGCCATGGCTCTCAGGGATACACGGGGGGCGCTTCCAGCCCCGTGCGCTCGTCCCACTCCATCATGATGTTGAGATTCTGGATGCCGTTGGCCGAGCCGCCTTTGCCCAGGTTGTCGAGAGCGGAGACGCACACGGCACGGCCCGTGCGGGGATCGGACACCACCGTCACGTCGCAGAAGTTGGAGCCGACGATGGCACGGGTGGTCGGCCGCTCCCCCTCGGGGAGTACGCGCACGAAAGGCTCGCCCGCGTAGAACTCACGGTACACGGCGAGGAGATCGGCCGTGCTCGCGCTCTTGCCGAGAGGCACGGAGGCGGTGGTGAAGATCCCGCGGTTGAGAGGCACGAGGTGCGGAGTGAAACTTACGACCACGGGCTGTCCGGAGAGGGCGGAGAGCTCCTGCTCGATCTCCGGCGTGTGGCGGTGGGTGGCGATGCCGTAGGCCTGCACGTTCTCGTTGGCCTCGGTGAAGAGGTACATGGGATCGATCTTGCGCCCCTGCGCCCCCGCTCCCGTGACGCCGGACTTGCCGTCGATGACGATGCCATCCACACGCCCCAGCCCGCTCTTGAGCAGGGGCGCGGTGGCGAGGATGGCGCCCATGGCGTAGCAGCCCGGATTGGCCACCAGCGAGGCGCCCGCAATGCTCTTGCGGTGGAGCTCGGGCATGCCATACACCGCTTCCCCGAGCCCGACGGCGTCGATGTGTCCCGCCTTGTACCACGTCTCGTAGAGCGAGCCGTCCCGCAGTCGGTAGTCGGCCGAGAGATCGATCACCTTTCGACCCTGCTTGCGCAACACAGGCACCGCCCGCTGCGATTCCATGTGCGGGAGGGCGAGAAAGACCAGATCCGCTTCCTCGCTGAGACGCGCGGGGTCGAGATCGCTGAAGACGAGGCTCGAGAGCCCGCGCAGATGCGGGAAGACCTTGTCGAGCCGCTCCCCAGCCAGCCGCTCGGAAGTGACCACGCTGAGCTGGAGTTTGGGATGGACGGAAAGAAGGCGAAGCGCCTCCGCTCCCATGTAACCACTCGCCCCCGCGACCGCGACGCGTAGCATTGTGGACTACCGCTTGGAGTACTGGAACTTGGCCCGGGCTCCAGGCTGACCGTACTTCTTGCGCTCCCGCATCCGTGGATCGCGCGTGAGGAGCCCTGCCCGCTTGAGCGTCGGTCGGAGGTTGATGTCGAACTCCAGCAGCGCGCGAGCGATGCCGTGACGCACGGCGCCCGCCTGGCCGGTGGGCCCCCCGCCACCCACATTGATGGTGGCGTCGAAGGTGCCGAAAGTGTTCGTGAGCTGGAGAGGCTGGGCGATGATCATGCGCAGCGTCTCACGCGGAAAGTAGTCCTCGAAGGGACGGCGATTGACGAGGATGCGTCCCCCGCCGGGCCTGAGCCACACCCGCGCCACCGACGTCTTGCGCCTCCCCGTGCCGTAGAACTGCGTCGCGGCCATTCGCTCTCCTCTCAGATCTGTGTCAGGACTTGGCCCGGGCGCTCAGGGGCAGCGCCTCTGGCTTTTGCGCGGCATGGGGGTGCTCCGCTCCCTTGTAGACCTTGAGCTTACGGGCCATGGAGCGACCGAGGCGCCCCTTCGGCAGCATGCCTTGGACCGCCCACTCGACGACGCGCTCTGGGTGGCTCTTGAGCATGCGCTCGGCGGTGACCTCGCGAAGCCCACCGATGTAGCCGGAATGCCACCGGTACATCTTGTCGGTGAGCTTTCGCCCCGTGAGATGCACCTTCTCCGCGTTGATCACCACCACGTGGTCGCCCACGTCGAGATGCGGCGCGAACGTGGGCTTGTGCTTGCCGCGCAATATGTGGGCGACGCGCGTCGCCAGCCGTCCGAGCACCTTGCCGTCCGCGTCGACCAGGAACCACTTGCGGTCGATCGCGCTTTCCTTCGGCATCACCGTCGCCATGTTCAGGACCCTTCTCTGGCTTGTGAAGTCAACTACTTACCGTTCCCTGTGCCGTAAATTGGCAACGGGCAACTATAAGAGAGATCCGACACGGAGTCAACACTGGCTGCCCTTGCCCTTGGGAGCCGGCGCCGTCTTGCCCGGCCAGGGGCACAGATCGCGTACCGAGCAGGTGGGGCAGGCGGGCTTGCGGGCGAAGCAGGTGCGCCGCCCGTGAATAATGAGGAGGTGCGTCGCTTGCGTCCATCGTGGCTTGGGGAGAAGGGCGCAGAGATCGTCGTGTATCTTCTCCGCGTCCTCTGCCCTGGTGAGCCCGAGCCGCTGGCTCACACGCGTCACGTGCGTGTCCACCGCGATGGCGGGGATACCGAAGGCGTTGCCCAGCACCACGTTGGCGGTTTTGCGCCCCACTCCGGGGAGCTCGACGAGCTCCTCCACGGTGCGGGGCACCACGCCGCCATGGAGCTCCACCAGCGCCTGCCCCATGCCGATGAGCGACCTCGCCTTGGCCTTGAAAAAGCCCGTGGAGTGGATCTCCGTCTCGAGGGTCGAGGGGCGAGCCCGCGCGAAGTCCTCTGCCGTCCGATATCGCGTGAAGAGCGTTCGGGTCACCGCGTTCACCCGCTCGTCCGTGCACTGGGCAGAGAGGATGGTGGCGGCCAGGAGCTCGAGGGGCGTGGTGAAATCAAGCTCGATCCCCGCCGTCGGATATGCCTTGGCGAGACGCCCGAGGATCTTCACGGCCCTGGCCTTCCTCGCGTGCGCGGACTCCGCCATGGCCGATTTACGCGAGAGCGGCGCGGATCTGTCCGATGCGCCGCGCGACTTCGTTCGGGGGGAGCACCGTCGGCTCGTGGGTCACGCGCCATACGGGCCCGCGCGGCTCGGGATCGCCGGCCAGGCGCGGCACGAGATGCCAGTGGATGTGCGGCACCTGGTTGCCCAGGAGCTCATAGTTCATCTTGACGGGCTGATAGACGGAGGCCAGCGCGCGGGCCACGCGGGCTACGTCCTCGACCTGCGCCGCCCGCTCACTCGCCGTGAGCTCGTACAGCTCGACGGCGTGACGCTTGAGCACCACGAACACCCAGCCGGGAAAGAACTGGTCCTCGTTGAAGTAGACGCGGCTCGTGGGCAGGTCGGCGATGAAGAGCGGCCCCTCTCCAGCCACGCGGGTGCACATGACGCAGTCGGCTGCCGTCATGGAGATCTCCGCGCCAGGTAGCCGCCGATGCGCTCCATGGCTTCCTCGATGCGCTCGAGCGAGTTGGCGTAGGAGAAGCGCAGATAGCCCTCGGCCCGAGCGCCGAAATCCACCCCGGGGGTCACGCCCACATGGGCGTGCTCGAGGATGTCGAAGGCGAGGGCTTTCGAATCGGGGTTGAAGCGCTGGGCATTGGCCAGCACGTAGAAGGCGCCGGTGGGGGCCACGGAGACCCCGAGGCCGATGCGCCGGAGCCCCGCCACCATGGCCCGCCGCCGCTGGTCGAAGATCCGGCGAAAACGCTGCGCATCCTCGGCGCCCTCGGTCAGGGCAGCCAGGGCCGCCCACTGCACGAACTCGTTGGAGGAAATGAAGAAGTTTCCGTGGGCGACCTGGAGGGCGCGCATGAACTCACGGGGAGCGATCAGGTAGCCCACGCGCCAGCCCGTCATAGCGTAGGCCTTGGAAAAGCCGTTGAGCACGAAAGCGTGATCCGTGAACTCGAGCGTGGTGTGCTCGGCGCCCTCGTAGGTGAGGCCATGGTAGATCTCATCGGAAATGATCCAGGGGCCGAGGCCGGCCATCTCGCGGAGGCTTGCCGCGGTCATGACGGCGCCCGTGGGGTTGGCCGGCGAATTGATGAGCACGGCCTTCGTCCGAGCGGTGCGGCGGGCCGCGAATTCGGCCGGCCGGCACTGGAAGCCATCCGTCTCCCACGTCGGCGCATCGACGCACGCCCCGCCCGGATAGCGGATGAGGTTCGGGTATACCGCGTAGCGAGGATCGGTGAGGAGGACCTCGTCGCCCGTGTCGAGCAGCGTAGAGAACAGCAGGAGCATGGCGGGCGACGTCCCCGCCGTGACGAGGATCTGGTCGGGCGAGACGGTCACTCCGTAGCGGGCGCGATAGTGATCGGCGATGGCCTCCCGCAAGGGGAGGATGCCCAGACTATGCGCGTAGCGGGTGCGGCCGTCCTTGAGCGCCTTCTCGGCCGCCTCCCGGACCACGGGCGGCGTGTCGAAGTCCGGCTCGCCGAATTCCAGGTGGATGATGTCCTTGCCCTCGCGTTCGAGCTCCTGCGCGCGCTGGAAGATCTCCACGGCGAGGAAGGGCTCGATCACCTGGGAGCGGCGGGAGGTCACGGCCGTCTCCGATCTCGACGGGCTAGACGCAGCCGTGCCCGCACGATCTGGCCCAGCATGCGCGGACCGTCCCGGAGCACGTCGACCTTGGAGCCGGGCTGATCGGCCCAGTTGATGGCCACCTCGACGATGCGATAGCCGTGGTGGCGGGCGAGGAGGATCAACTCGACGTCGAAGCCGAATCCGTCGGTCTCGAGCTCGGCGAAGAGCGCGACCGCCACCTTCCCCCGGAGGAGCTTGAAGCCGCACTGGGTGTCTTTCACGTCGCCCACCCCCAGGCGCTGGGCGAAGAAATTGAAGATCTCTCCGGAGACCTTCCGATGCAGGTGCACCTCGCGGCGCACCGAGGGATCGCGCAGCGCTCGCGAGCCGACGGCCAGGTCGGCACCCGCCTGGATCGCCGTCTCGAGACGCTTCACCTCGGCGATGGGAGTGGCCCCGTCGGCGTCGGCCATGAGCCGCAACCCGCCGCGCGCCGTCCGCATCCCGGCCCGGACGGCAAAGCCCTTGCCGTGATTCTCCCCCAGTCGATGGAGGGTCACCTCCTGGTGCACGCTCTGGGCTTCGAGCACGCAGGCCGCCGTCTCGTCGGCGCTCCCGTCGTCCACCACGATCACCTCGTAGGGTTCCCCTCGGCCGTCGAAGTACGCCACGACCTCGCTCAAATACGCGGGCAGGCGCCGCGCTTCGTTGTAGGCAGGGATGACCACGGACCAGTGCAGCTCGCCGGGATCCGCCACGTCAGGCCCAGGTCGGGGACTCGGCGCGCGGCCGGCGTCGGGCCACGCCTGTCTTCTGGGCGGCCCGGGCGACCTCGCTCGCCACGGCCTGGGCGACCTTCTTGTTGAAGACGCTCGGGATGATGTACTCGGGGCCAAGCTCGCTCCGGCTGACGCAGGCGGCAATGGCGTGCGCGGCGGCCAGCTTCATCTCGTCGTTGACGAGGCGCGCCCGGATATCGAGCAGGCCGCGGAAGAAGCCGGGGAAGCACAGCACGTTGTTGATCTGGTTCGGGTAGTCACTGCGTCCGGTGGCCATCACCCGCACGTAGCGGAGAGCCTCCTCCGGCTGGATCTCCGGCACGGGATTCGCCATGGCGAAGACGATCCGGTCCCTCGCCATGCGGCGGAGGTCGCGGAGGCTCAGGGCACCCGGCACGGAGAGGCCAATGAAGACGTCGGCCTGGCGGGTCGCGTCCCCCATCTTGCCTTTGATCTGATCGGGATTGGTCGCCTCCCCCACCCACGTCTTCATGAAGTCCATGCCTACGGGGCGACCACGATAGATCGTGCCGTGCTCGTCCACGCCAATGATGTGTTTCACCCCGAGGGCCTGCAACATCTTGATGACGGCCGTTCCCGCCGCGCCCACGCCGCATACCACCACCTTGAGCCGGCGCGGCTCTTTCCTGACGATCTTGAGAGCGTTGAGGAGGGCGGCCACCACCACCACCGCCGTGCCGTGCTGATCGTCGTGGAAGACGGGGATGTCCAGCTCCTTGCGCAGGCGTGCCTCGATGTCGAAGCATCGGGGGGCGGAGATGTCCTCCAGATTGATGCCGCCGAAGGCGGGAGCAACCAGCTTCACTGTTTCCACGATCTTGTCCGGGTCCTTGGTATCGAGGCAGAGGGGGAAGGCGTCCACGCCGGCCAGCTCCTTGAAGAGCATGGCCTTGCCTTCCATGACCGGCATGGCCGCCTCCGGGCCGATGTCGCCGAGACCCAGCACCGCGGTGCCGTCCGTCACCACGGCCACCGTGTTCTGCTTGATGGTGAGGGAGAAGGCGCGTTGTGAATCCTCCTTGATCGCCTCGCAGACTCGCGCCACGCCCGGGGTGTAGGCCATCGAGAGATCGTCGCGGGTACGGATGGGCACCTTGCTGCGCACTTCGATCTTGCCGCCCAGGTGCATCAGGAAGGTACGGTCCGAGATGTTGGCGATCCGGACCTCGTTGAGCGATCGCAGTTTGTCGATGATTCGCTGCGCGTGCTCGCTATCGCGGGCTTTGATGGTGATGTCGCGGAACACGCGGTCCCGCGTCATCTCGACCAGGTCCACGGCTCCGATGTCGCCGCCGGCCTTGCCGATGACCATGGTCACGCGCCCGAGCATACCGGGACGGTTGAGGATGGCCAGGCGGACCGTGAAGCTGTACGAGGCGCTGGGGGCGACGGCCATCAGCAGCCAGATGAGGTCGGCAAAATTAGCGCCATATATACGATTTTCACGATAGGACCCCGCCTCGGGCCCTGTCAATCAAATTCCCGACACCGACGATTGACCCCTCGCTAGAGTGCGTGATATCCACCCCCATGCCCACGATTGTGGCGGCCCTCGTGTGCCTTGTCGTCAGCGGACTCGACCCCTTCCCGGCCGTTGCAGAGACTGCACACTGGGTGCCCGTAGCGGGCCAGAGCCTCGTGTCCTTCGATGCAAGCTTTCCCCCCGGGGACTTCAGTGGGTTCGGGCGCGACCTTACAGGGGACTTCGAGGCCGATGCCAGCGATCTCGGTCAGGGCGTGACAGGATATCTGAGCGTGCAGGTCAAGACCATCACCACCGGCAGCGACGGTCGCGACAAGGACATGTACAAAGCGCTTTCCGCGGACCGTTTTCCGACGATCTACTTTGTCATCCAGACCGTGGAGGCGCCCTCGTTCCCGCTCGGCGTGAGCGAGCACAATGATACGCTCTTGACGATTCAGGGGCGCCTGTCGATCGCAGGCGTCGAGCGCGTCAAGCGCTTCTCCGGACGGGTTCGCTTCAAGCAGGGACGACTCTGGGTCCGTGGCGAGAGCCGATTCAAGATGACCGATTTCGGCATCAAGCCTCCCCAGCACCTTCTTTTCCGGGTAAAGGACGAAGTTGGGGTAGGATTCGACCTCCTCCTCGAGCGCCGTCCCTGATTTACCGACTTTCCGAATAAATTCCACCCTCCCGCGTCTCTAGGAAAAACACGAGCTTGCGGAACGGTGATCCATCCCCAGGCGTTTCACTTCCGATCGCCAAGTTCCCGCAACCGTCTGGCCTTCGTAAGCATCAAAAAGGCCAAGGAGAAATACGGCCATGACGTTCAGAGAAACAGGGGAGTCCACGACGCTCGAGGCCATCCATTCGTCGGCACCGTCGGCCCGGCCAAAGGCCAGGGTTCGGAAGGCCACGCTGCCCAAGCTGGAGGCTGAGCCGTCCGGAGTCGATCTCGAGGAAGAGGAAAAAACCGTCGTCCTCGAGGAGACCCCTGCGCTGTCCGCCGACGCGCTCAAGCCCGCCGCGGGACCGGCCGAGGATCCCGTCCGGCTGTACCTGAAGGAAATCGGCAAGGTGCATCTCCTCACCGCGCAGCAGGAAGTGAGTCTCGGACAGCGCATCGAGGTTGGGCAGATCCAGCTCCGCCGCGCGCTTGCCGGCATTCCCATGGTCACGGGCAAGCTGCTCGCCCTCGTCGACCAGGTGCGGCACGGTCAGCTCGATCTCGACGAGGTGATCTTGCTGCCCGAGGGCGGCGAGCCGAAGCCCGAGGAGATCAAGCCCCTCCTCGCGACCTTCACGCGCATTCGCCGGCTCGAGCGCGAGATCGAGCGGCTCCAGGTCTCGCTGACGGACAAGCGCCGGGGCAAGACCACGCGCGCGAACTACCACAAATGGATCGCCCAGAACCGCGGGGCCATCCAGGCCGCGGTGGAGAAGCTACCTCTCAAGCCCGCCCTCGTGGAGCAGATGCTCGCCGAGCTGCGCCGGCGCGTGGCGACCATGAGTGAGGCGCGTACGCCCAAGCAGGTGCGGGAGCTCGAGGCGGAGATCGGCCTAGGGAAGAAGGCGCTCCAGTCCGCCTTGCGGGAGATCGAAGGGCACGACCGCGTGGTGCGTCAGGCCAAGCGTGAGCTGATGGAGGCCAATCTGCGCCTCGTGGTGTCCGTGGCTAAGCGGTACCTGGGCAGCGAGCTGACCCTTCTCGATCTCGTGCAGGAAGGCAACATCGGCCTCATGAAGGCGGTGGACCGCTTCCAGTATCGTCGCGGCTTCAAGTTCTCGACGTACGCCACGTGGTGGATCCGGCAGGCCATCACTCGGGCCATCGCCGACCATTCGCGCACGATTCGCATTCCGGTACACATGGTGGAGACCCTAAACCGCATCTCGCGGGTCAACCGAACCTTGGTCAACGAGATGGGGCGCGAACCCACACCCGAGGAGCTGGCCAAGAAGACGGGGGTGCCCGCGCGCAAGGTGCGCCTCATCCTCGAGTCCTCGCGCAAGCCGCTCTCGCTGGAGACGCCCATTGGCGAGGATTCCGAGCTGGGAGACTTCCTGGAGGACAAAAGCGCGGAATCGCCCAACGAGACGCTGATCAGCCAGGACCTGACCAACCAAGTCGAGCGCGCCCTCAGCACGCTCTCGCCCAAGGAGAAGGAAATCCTCCGCCTGCGCTTCGGCATCGGCGAGGAGGGGGAGCACACCCTCGAGGAAGTGGGCAAGCGCTTCGCGGTGACGCGCGAACGGATCCGGCAGATCGAGACCAAGGCGCTCCGCAAGCTGCGGCACCCGCTGCGCGGTCGCGCCCTCAAGGCGTTCGTCGAGAACTGATCCCTATCCGCCGCCCGCGGACACCCCGCGGGCGGCGGGCCGCACCACCCCCCGCCTCACCAGCCGCGCGAGCGGCCGCGGGAGCCACCAGTTCCAGTCCCCCATCAGGCACATGGTGGCGGGCACCAAGAGTCCCCGAACCACCGTGGCGTCGAGGATCACCGCGATGCCGAATCCAATGCCTACTGCCTTGATGATGACGGACTCCGCGAGGGCAAACGCGAAGAACACCGCGGCCATGATCGCCCCCGCCCACGTGATAAGTCGGCCGGTCTGCTCGAGCCCCGCACCCACGGCGAGGACATTGTCGCCCGAGCGCTCGTACTCCTCCCGGATCCGGCTCAAAAGCAGTACCTCGTAGTCCATGGACAGCCCGAAGAGCAGGCAGAACATGATAATGGGCGTGGCCGTCTGGATCGGCCCCGGGGTAAAGCCCAGCACGTGCGAGAGGTGTCCGTCCTGGAAGATCCACACGAGAGCGCCGTAGGAGGCGCTGATGGACAGGAGATTGACCACGACGGCTTTGAGAGGCAGGAGCACGGAGCCGAGGAGCAAGAGAAGGGCAATGTAGGTCGCACCCACCATGACCCCTATCGCCTTCGGGGCGTTGTCGGCGATCACTCCCATGAAGTCGAGGTCAAAGGCGGTGGCGCCCGTGACGAGCAGCTCGCCGTCGACTGGCGGATGCGAGCTGCGGATGGTGCGCACGAGGGCCCGCGCCTCGTCGCTGCCCGCGGGGACCTTGGTCGACACCGCGAAGACCATGCTGTGCGGGCCCACGACCTGCGCCACCTCCCGGCGCATGTCCTCGGGCCACAGCTCCATCGGCACCTTCACGAAGCGCAGGTACTCCTCGCGGCTCGTGTCGGGCGAGAGATCCATCGCGCTTTGCACGCCGGACACCGCGGGCTGGGCGGCCAGCCAGCGATTCAGGTCGTAGGCCTGACCCATCCGTCCTGGCTCCAGCGGAGAGCCGGTACGATGGTGCACCACCACGATGATGGGTGGCGGCTCCCCCGCCACGAAATCGCGCTGTAAGATCTCGGCGCCGCGCCGCGACTCTGCCCACGA
Organism: Candidatus Methylomirabilota bacterium; assembly: GCA_035311385.1. Taxonomy (GTDB): domain Bacteria; phylum Methylomirabilota; class Methylomirabilia; order Rokubacteriales; family CSP1-6; genus AR37. Next base: position 15,362 of record DATGCY010000496.1, on the reverse strand, counting down.
CGGCATCGACGAGGCATCGCCCGCGGCCAGCCGCAGATGGAGGAACGGGGAGCCGAGCAGGAGCAGGAGCGCGGTGACAGGCAGGAGCACGCGCCACGGATGCGCCATGACCAGGGTGGACAGCCGATGCCAGAAGCCCGTGGAACCGCCACCGCGGCGGAATCCGGGAATGGCCAGCGCGTTCACCCGGGGCCCGAGCAGGGCGAGCGTCGCGGGCAGGAACGTGAGCCCATAGAGAACGGACAGAGCGACGACGAGCGTCCCTGCCACTCCGAGACTCCCGATATTCCCCAGGCCGAGCATGAGCATGCCGAGGAGGCCGATGGCTACGGTCACGCCCGAGAACAGGATGGCCCGCCCCGTGCGGGCCAGCGTGACGGCAAGCGCGTCGGGCACCGACCGGCAGACGATCTCCTCGCGGAAACGGCTCACGATGAATAGCGAGTAGTCGATGGCGACCCCGAGGCCGATCATGGTCACGATGTTCGGGGCGTAGGCGGACACGGAGGTGTACCGGGCGAGGATCTCCGTGCCCGCGATGCCCCCGCTCACCGCGAGGAGCCCGACTCCCAGGGGCAGGAAGGCCGCCACCACCGATCCGAAGGCCAGGAGGAGAAACAGGGCGACCACGGGCATGATTACCAGCTCGGAGCGACGCAGGTCGCGTTGGGCGACCTCGATGAAGTCATGGTGGAGCACGAGCGGCCCCGCCGCCACCACCTCGAGGGCGCTCGGAGCTACCTTGGCCCGCAACGACGGGTAGAACCCGGGCGGCAGCGAGGAGAACTCGAGCGACTCGATGGCCGAGCTCCGCTGCTTGAGCTCCACCACCGCGCGGGTGCGATGGCCGTCGCGCGAGATGAGGGTCTGATCGGGCGGATCCTGATCGTAGGCGGTGCGGATACGCGCGACGCGAGGATCGTCGCGCAGCGCCTGGAGGGCGCGTCGCACTTCTGTCTTGAAGGTGGGATCCGTGGCGCGGAGGGTGGGATGGCTCAGGATCAGATCGAAGGAGAGCGGCCGGTCCGAGAGCTCGCGAGCCATCAGCTTGGCCGCGCGCCCCGACTCGGTGCTGGCGAGGATGGGGGCGGAGGCGGCCCGGGCGCCGTGGGCGACCACGACGAAGGCGGGAGCGAGCGACACGAGGGACAGCGCGAAGAGCCACCAACGCAGACGGTGGACCCAGCGTCCCCAACCTTCGAGAAGACTACTCATAGCGCTCCCAGGGAAGTGACCTCGGCGTCGCTGCGCCCTCCGCTGCGAGCCAGAGTCAATCGTAACAGCAGATGATCCCCGGGGCATGGACTTTGGGCTGGATCGCCGATAGACTCACCGCCACCGTCCCCCGCAATTCGAACCTCAGGAGGAGACTATGCACATCGGCGTCTGCATCTTCGCCACCGACTACGCCATCCGCATCGACGAGCTGGCCCGCGAAGTCGAGGCCCGCGGCTTTGAATCGCTCTTCGTCCCCGAGCACACGCACATCCCGGTGAGCCGCCGTACAGCCTTCCCCGGCGGGGGCGAGCTGCCGCGCGAGTACTCCCACACCTTCGACCCCTTCGTCTCCCTGATGGCGGCGGCCGCGGTGACCACTAAGCTGCGCATTGGCACCGGCATCTGCCTCCTCATCGAGCGCGACACCATCACCACCGCCAAGGCCGTGGCGAGCTTGGATGCGCTCTCGGGTGGGCGCTTCGAGTTCGGGATCGGCGGGGGGTGGAACGCCGAGGAGATGGAGCACCACGGCACCGTGTACAAGACGCGTTTCAAGCGCCTGGAGGAGCAGGTGCGGGCCATGACGGAGATTTGGACGAAGGACGAGGCGGAGTTCCACGGCCAGATCGTGAAGTTCGACAAGATCTGGTCCTGGCCCAAACCAACCCAGAAGCCGCGGCCTCCCGTGCTTTTGGGCGGCGAGAGCGCGTACACCCTCCAGCGCGTGGTGGATTTCTGCGACGGCTGGTTCCCCCGCGGGCGCGCGCCGGAGGTCATCCTCCCGGCCCTCAAGGACCTCGGCGAGCGGGCGGCCAAGGCGGGACGCGACATGAAGAGCATCTCGACGTCGATCTTCGGGGCGAAGCCGGAGTCGGGATCGCTCGAGACCTATGCCCAGGCGGGCATCACCCGGGCTATCCTCCGGCTGCCTCCGGCGGGGCGGGAGACGGTCCTGCCCTTGCTCGACGAGTGGACGAAGCTCTTGAAGCGATAGCGAGCCGGCTTCCGGCGGGGAGACGGCACGGGGGCTGCTCGACGAGGACGACGCTCCTGAAAGCAGGAGCGGGTCAGTTAGCCCGCGCAGGAAGATTGGCGATGGCGCGGGCGGCCCCGGTCAGTTCGAGGATGTGGAGCCCCGTGTCGGCGCGATCCACGATGTAGACGTAACCGCGCTCGTCGACCTCCACATTGTTGGTTTGGATCGCCACCTTGCACCGCTCGGCGCCGCCCTCGGTGACGCAACGCCGATCGGTGCGAGGTGACACTGCGGGAATGTAGAAGCCCGCCTCACGGGGATTGAACGGATCGCGGATGTCCACCGCGCGCACCCCGCCGTTGAAGTATGCGATGAAGACGAGCCGGCCGTAGTAAATCGGCGTGAATGACTCGTTCGACGAGTGCGGGCCGAAGCGGCCGCCCCGGCTGCAGAACCCTCCCGGCGTCTCCGGCACCTCGAAGGTCGACACGGAGAATGGCTTCGAGGGATCCGTCACGTCCACGAGGAAGGTGAGCTGGCGGACCTCCCGGCACTCGTTCCGGAGCGACTCCGACACGAGCAGGACCATGTCCCGCGTCCGCCCCGCCGCGTTCCTCGCCCAGTCCGGCACGGTCAGCCCCAGCATCGGGAACGAGGTGTGCCCGCCCCAGTCTGGCGACATGTCGAGCCGGCCCACTTGCGGGTACAGGAGATTCTCCACGGTGGGCGCGAAGCGATCGGCGACTTGCGAATTGCCGCTGAGGAGCTTCTCCCGGTCGACGATCTGGAGGATGCCCCGGGCGCCCGTCCCGTATGCGAAGTACACGCGGCCGCGGTAGGCGATGGGACCGTGCACGCCTTCGGGCGCGGTGCCGGTGGCGCCCGGCTGCTGACCAGGCAGTCCGAAGTCGCGGATGAAGCGCGGCTGCGCCGGATCACTCAGGTCGTAGATCTTGGTCATCCGCATGGTCCGCCACCCCTGCGGCCGACCGTCCGACACCAGGTAGGCGATGCCCGTGTCGCACTCCCACCAGTTCTTGTGGGTGTGGTTGAGCCCCTTTACGACCGTGGTAAGCAGGCGCGGCTGCTCGGGGGTGCTCACATCCCAGACCTCGTGGGCGAGATTGCCCAGGGTACGGAGGAGGTAGGCCTTCGCGGGATCACCCTTGGGCAGCGTCTTGCCCTCGCAGACGCGCACCATGGCCGCGCCGCCCGCTTCCGCCTCTCCCGCTGCGCCGGGAATATGGTGGAGATAACGCGGGTGGCTCGGATCGGTCACGTCGACGATGGAGGTGCCGTTGAGCTCCATCTGGCCGGTGAGTGGGTTGAGCCGCTGTCCACCGTGGTGCCCGACATAGGCGATCCAGCGGTTGCCCTGCCGCTGGATGACGGGCTGGTACGCGGAGCGCGCCTGCAGATCGTCCTGGCCGACCAGGCTCATGTCGCGTTGCTCCGCAGGCTGGGCGGCGGCGACAGGGGCCATCACGAGCAGGAACACCACCGTGAGGAGTGGTCTCATACCGGCATGACTCCGTGCTTCTTCCATGGGCGCTCCACCTTCTTGGTCGCGGCCATCTCGAGGGCGCGGACGAGGACAGGGCGTGTCTCCCGCGGATCGATGACATCGTCGATGAGCGCGCCGCCCGCCGCGATGTAGGGATTGATGAGCCGACGGTACTCCTCGATCCGACGCGCGCGCTCCGCCTCGGGATCGGCAGCATCGGCGATCTCCTTGCGGAAGACGATGTTGGTGCCCCCTTCGGGCCCCATCACGGAGATCTCCGCGGTGGGCCAGGCCACGATCAGGTCGGGCTCGTAGGCCTTGCCGCACATCACGAAGTAGCCGGCGCCGTAGGCCTTGCGCACCACCACCGTCACCTTGGGCACGGTGGCCTCGCTCACCGCGTAGAGCATCTTGGCGCCATGCCGGATGATGCCCTGCTTCTCCACCTTCGAGCCGACCATGAAGCCCGGCACGTCCTGGAGGAAGACGAGCGGGATGTGGAAGGCGTCGCAGAGCATGATGAAGCGCGCCGCCTTGTCCGCCGCGTCCACGTCGAGGGCACCGCCCAGCACGAGCGGCTGGTTGGCGACCACGCCCACGGGACGGCCAGCCAGGCGCGCGAAGCAGGTGATCAGGTTGCGGGCCCAGCCAGGCTTGATCTCGAACATCTGCCCGTGATCCACGAGAGCGGCGATCACCTTCTTCATGTCGTAGGCGCGCCGAGCGCTGTCGGGCACGACGGTGAGCAGCGCGTCCTCCCGTCGGTCGGCGGGATCGCTGCACGGCGCGATGGGCGGCTGCTCAAGGTTGGAGCTCGGGAAATAGGAAAGATACGTCTTGATCGCCTCGAGGCAGGCCGTGTCGTCGGCCACCTCGAGATCGGCCACCCCGGACACCTCGGTGTGGATCTTCGACCCGCCCAGCTCCTCCGCGCTGATGTCCCCTCCCACCACCGCCTTCACGAGGGGCGGTCCCCCGAGGGCCATATGGCTGGTCCCCTTGACCATGGGCACGAAGTCGGCGAGGGCGGGAATGTATGCGGTGCCTGCGGCGCCCGGCCCCATCATGGCCGCCACCATGGGCACCACGCCGGACATGATCGACTCCTCGCGGAAGAGGAAGCCCGAGCCCGCGAACGTCGAGCCGATAGCTTCCTGGATCCTCGCCCCCGCCGAGTCAATGAGCCAGATCATGGGCATGCGCTTGCTCAGCGCGATCTCGCGGGCGCGGTTGCACTTGACCTCGGCGGTGCGCCCCATGGAGCCCGCCATCACGGTGAAGTCGTAGGCGATGAGGGAAGCGGGGCGACCATCGATCTTGCCGAAGCCGGTGATCACGCCGTCGGCGGGGGTCTCTCTCCCCTTCATGGCGGGCGAGATGTTGGCATGGGTGGCAAGGAGGCCGATCTCGTGGAAGCTTCCGGGATCGAAGAGCCGGTCGACGCGCTCGCGGACGGTGAGCTTGCCCTCCGCGTGCTGCTTGGCGACGGCCTCGGCGCCTCCCATGGCCAGCGCGTGCCGGCGCCGCGCCTCGAGGTCGTCGGCCAGCTCCTTCATCCCCATGGGCCTACCTCTTGACCACGGTGACCCGATAGGTCGCGATGCCCGTGTCCGGAGGCGAGCCGCTCGCGATGGTGAGCATCGTCGCGATCTCGCTCCGATGGTGCGTGCCGTGATTGACCACGTGCTGGAGGAGCGGCGCGAGGGCGACCTCGGTCTGTATCCCCTGGTTGTTCGTGAAGGCGATGGCACGCGCGAGATCGCTCGCGGAGAGGCCCTCCACGAAGGTCCGCTGCTCGCCTTCCAGGGCATCCCACTTCGCGCGGAGCTCGCTCATGCTGGCGAAGTCGGCGTCGCCCGCCATGCGGGCGGGCGAAGCGCCGGTCCAGCGGGAGAGCCAGATCCGATCCGCCCCGTAGAGATGGGCGAACATGCCTTTGATGGTGGGGAAGCTCCAGTGCTTCCCCATGTCGCGCAGGGTGACCTCGTCGCCGAGATCGGAGGCGATGCCGAACAACCGCCGGTTCGCCCAGCGGTGATAGTCGTAGAGCTCCCGGATCAGCTCGACACTCATGTCGCCTCCAGGTCGGCGAAGGCCGGGAGCGGGTCAGCTCCTCGGCTGCCGGTAGAAGAGCACCATGTCGGTGGGCGGCGGCGACCCCTTGGTCATGGTCAGCATGGCCGCGAGCTCGCTCCGGTGGTGCGTCGCATGGTTCACCACATGCTGGAGGAGCTGCCAGAGCGGCTGGGCGAAGGGCTTGCCGTTCGTGGCCTTGTAGTCGAGGGTGCGCGCGAGCTCCGTCGTGTCCAGCGACGTGACGAACGCCCGCTGCTCTGCCTCCAGCTCGTCCCAGTGCGTGCGGAGATCGGCGAGGCTCGCGAAGTCGGCGTCACCGTAGAATTTGGTCGGCGAAGCGCCCTTCCATCGACCGAGCCAGATGCGGTCGGCCCCGTAGATGTGGGCGAGCATGCCCTTGAGGGTGGGAAAGCTCCAGTGCTGGCCCTGGTCCTTCCGGGCCGTCTCCTCGCCGAGCGCCGCGGCCTCCGTGAAGAGCGTACGGTTGGCCCACCAGTGATAGTCCCAGATGCCGCGGATGAGCTCGAGTTCCATGGTCCGTCTCTTAGTCGAGCACCGCCACCGTGTCACCTTCCTGGACGGTCTGCCCCTCCGCCACCTTGATCTCCCGGACCGTACCCGCGCGTGGCGCCTCCACCGGGATCTCCATCTTCATGGACTCCAGCACGATCACGGGATCGCCGGCGGCCACCGAATCGCCCGGCTTGCTCGTGATCTGGAAGACCACGCCGGTGATGTGTGCCTTGACCTCTTCAGGCATTGAAGGCTCCTTCCTCGACCATCTGAGTATGGGTCCGTCCTTCGCGAAACGCCGCGCTCGCCATGACGCGCCGGTGGAAGGGGATGACCGTCCGCAAACCCTCCACCACGAACGACTCGAGCGCGTGCTCCATGCGGGCGATCGCCTCGTCGCGCGTGGCGCCGGCCGCCACGAGCTTGGCGAGCAGCGGGTCGTAGTGTACCGAAACCTGGCAGCCCTCGGCGACCCCGCTCTCCACGCGGATGCCGGGCCCGGAGGGCGCGACCCACCGGGTAAGGGTCCCCGGTGACGGCATGAAATTCTTCGCGGGATCCTCGGCGTAGATCCGGCACTCGATGGCCGCCCCGCGCTGCACGATGTCTTCCTGGCGCCACGGCAGGGGTTCGCCGGAGGCGACGAGGAGCTGCGCCTGGACAATATCGAGCCCCGTCACCTCCTCCGTCACGGGATGCTCGACCTGGAGTCGCGTGTTCATCTCGAGGAAGTAGAACTCCTCGCCCTGCACGATGAACTCCATGGTCCCCGCGTTCGTGTACTGGACGGCGCGTGCGCCCGTCACCGCGGCGGCGGTCAACCGCTGCTTCAAGCCGGCCGGCAGGCGCGGAGCCGGGCTCTCCTCGACGACTTTCTGGTGGCGTCGCTGGATGGAACAGTCGCGCTCGTGGAGGTGCACCACCTGCCCACGGCCGTCGCCGAACACCTGCACCTCGATGTGCCGAGGCTCGATGAGGTAGCGCTCGATGAAGAGCGCGCTCGAGCCGAAGGCGGCGCGGGCCCGTCGCTCCGCGGTGGCGTAGGCCTGGGCGAGGCCGGACTCGTCGGCGACCCTGACCATGCCGATGCCTCCTCCGCCCGCTGCCGCCTTCAGCATGAGCGGATAGCCGATGCGGGAGGCGACGCGGGCCGCCTCTTCGAGGGAGGCGACGGGCCCATCGCTGCCGGGGACGATGGGCACGCCCGCCCGCTGCATGTGGGAACGCGCGCCGACCTTGTCTCCCATCTGCTGGATCACTTGCCACGAGGGGCCGACGAAGACGAGACCCGCCTCCTCACACGCCTTGGCGAAGCGCCAGTTCTCCGAGAGGAAACCATAGCCCGGATGGATGGCCCGCGCGCCCGTGCGCCGGGCGGCATCCAGGATGTGCTCGATGCTGAGATAGCTCTCGCGTGCGGGAGCAGGGCCGATGGCCACGGCCTCGTCGGCCTCCCGCACGTGCGGCCAGCCCGCGTCTGCCTCGGAGTACACGGCAATAGAACGGATCCCCATGGCACGCGCGGCGCGCAGCACGCGGCGCGCGATCTCTCCGCGATTGGCGACGAGAACGCTGTCGATCACGCTCAGGCGGGCTGGATCTACTCGGTCTTGACCAGATCGAGGGCGCCCACCCGCCAGCCGCTCTCGCCTTGTTCCCAGCGCGCGTTGAGCGTGGTGGCGCGACCCGGGCCCTCGAGCCGGTATTTGGCGATGCGGTGGCGGCCGAGCTTGGCGAAGGCCACGAGGCGATGGCGGAGGGGCCGGCCCTCCCGGAGGGTGGCGAGCACCGCGGCGTCAGGATCGTGATGGAGATGGCGCCGAAGACCGGCGCCGTCCGCGGCGACGAGAGCGTCGCCGAAGGCGCGCACCGCCGTTTCCAGATCCTCTGGAATGGCCCAGGTCTGGCCGGCACGCTCGAGGGCGATGAACTCGCGCGCGTCGTCGGACAGAGGCGCCTCGGTCGGTGACGGCGCGGCAATGGGCGGCAGCCCCTGGCCGGTCACGCCCCGCGCCGCCTCCAGCAAGCCCTGGAGCGTGCGCTGCCAGCTCTCGACGCGGCCGGCGACGTCCGGAGTCGTGGCGAGATGCTGGATGATCGTCTCGCCGGCCGCGATATGACGCCGCTCGTCCTCCATGCAGCGATCGAGGATGCGGCAGGTGGGAGGTTCGTACACGGGATTGGCGCGGCGCCGGTGCTCTCCGTAGACGGCGAGGAGATGCGGCTTCAGCACGCGATAGATCCCGGCCAGGCGCTCCGCGCTTTGCCCCGGCTCCTCGGGCTGCTCGATGGCGTCCATGAGCTGGACGAAGGCCTCGCTGGAGGCCTCGGACTCCTGAGCGTGCGCGCGCAGCTCGGGGAGGCGCCGTCCCCAGGCATCGGTGTGCTGAGCGTTGTCCCAGACATGCCGGCCGAGGAGCAGCTTGGCCGAGAGCTCCGGGGTGAGAGCGATCCAGCCCGCCATGATGCGCGTCATGCGCTCGCACGCGTAGCGATAGTGACGGCAGAGGCGGGCGGACTCGTCGGCGGAGAAGTGGCCTTCGAGGATCGGCATGCGTCGGCGCCCGACCGGATCAGTAGACCTGGGAACGCTGCGTCGTCTTGATGAGGCGCTCGATCTCCTCGTCGGTGAAGCCCGCGAGCTTGCGGGCCTCGGTGGCGATGGAGATGGGCACCACCTCGTGGTCGCCGAGCTGGCGCGCCCCGCCCAGGTTGAAGCGCTCGTCGATGGTCTCCTGGAATTCGATGGCCTTGCGCCGACGGTCGGGATCGCCATCGGTGAGCTTGGTCAGCCACTTCGAGCCCATCCGCACGTGGGTAATTTCGTCGGCGAGCACGAAGTCCACCGCGCGCTCCAGCACGGGATCGCCCATCTTCTTGCCGATGTACACGAGCTGGTTGAACACGTCGCAGGCAAGGCCCTCGAGGCCGCGGTTCACCCCGGCCACGCGCGCCGCCGCGTCCTCCGCGCAGGCACACCGCCACAGGATAGTCGTCTCCGGAAACTCCCCGATGTAGCCGCCCAGGTGCTCCACGAGGCGGATGTAGATCTCAACATGGCGGGACTCGTCCCACACCTGGCGCGCCATGTCCATGGTGAACTCCCACGGCGCATCGGGGAAGTCGTAGACGGTGCGGCCGGCGCCCTCCATGGCCTGGAGCTCACCGACGAGGATGCCGTGCGCCCGCTCCTTGATCGACTCCCGGGACGACAGCTCGGGAAACGGCGTCAGCCCCTGGCTGATCTTGCTCTCCGCCACCTCTCGTGCCCGCATGCGGACGAAGCGATCCTCGCGGGCCAGCTTGTCGTACGCGATTTGCCGCTCCATGGTGCCTCCCCGCCATGAATGAACGACTGTTCAGCGAGTCTAGCCGAAGCGGACGGCAATGGCAATCCAAGGACTTAGCGCCCTCCCCTGAGCCCTTACCCGAGGCGTCAGAAGAGCGCTTTGAAGACTTGGTACGGGGCGACCTGGATGTAGGAGCGATCGGTGGATTTCTGGGCGCGCATGAGGCGCACGGCATTGAGCCCGTGGTGATGGAGCGGCCCGAAGGTGATGGGCGCCGAGAGGCCGAGGACGGTGTAGCCCTTGAGCGTCTCCAGGGCCTCTGCGAAGCCGTCCCGCGTGAGATTGCGGCCGGCGCGCCGCAAGCCCTCCACGACCAGGATCATGTTCGTGGCCCCGGTGAGGGCCGTCGCCTCTCGCCCCTCGAGCTTCGGCTCGTACCTCATCAGGATGTCGAGGACGGCGCGCGCCTCGGGATCCCCGGGCACCGCGCCGATGACGCTGTAGTAGGCGCCTTCCCACAGCTCGCCGAGGAGCCGGTACATCACCAGATGATCGCCGATGGTGAAGGAGCCGACGAGCCGCGGGCGGTAGCCGAGCTTGGCCATCTCCCGAACGAGGGTGGCGGACGGCGTGTTGAGCGCCGCGAGGAACAGGGTGTCGGCGCCCGAGTCTTTGAACTTCTGCGCCTGGGCACTGAGCGCGCGGTCCGAGACCTCATAGCCGAGGGCGGCGGCCAGGGTGGCCTTGGGGCCGATGACGCCCAGGGCGCGGGTGACGCCCTCCATGACGCCGCGACCCCAGTCGTCGTTCTGGTAAAAGACGGCGAGCTTCTGAGCACCGAGGTTGGCCACGGCGTAGGTGACGAGGTAGTCCGCCTCGTCCGTGTAGTCGGGATAATCGATGAAGACGTACCGGAGCTTCTCCCGTGGCTCGCGCGCCCACAGTCGAGGGCTCGCGTACGCGTTGAGAAGGGGAAGGCGCGTCTCCGTGATCTCGTCCCGTGTCGCGCTCACCACCGCCGAGCCCACGAGCCCCGCGGCGAGAAAGACGGAGTCCTTCATCTCGCGGAGATTGGCCAGGGCCCGCGCGGGATGGAAGCCATCGTCCTTGACCATCACCTTGAGCTTGCGCCCGTGCACGCCACCCTGATCGTTGATGTAACGAGCCCACGCCTCCTTGGCCATCGCGAGATTTCCGTAGATGGCCGCGGGACCGGACAGGGGCGCGGTGACCCCGATGACGATCTCAGTGTCGGTGACCCCGGGCGTCCGGGGCTGCGCGCCTACGGTGGGGGGAAGGGCCGCGATCGCGAGGGCGAGGATCGCGACGCGGACGAGCGCGGGCATCTCAGCCGAGGGATTCGGCGTGGTGGGTCGGGGCGCAGAGCTCCATCGGCGAATCTCCTCGATCGATAGTCAGGACGATACCGCCACCGTCCGAAAAAGCCACGCGAGTATAGGAATCGCCCTCGGGAAAGTCAACGCTCGGGCTCGTCCGACGACGCGCGTTCCCCGCGCGGGCGGCGCTTGATGAGGCTGGCCGGACGGACGGCGGCGTCGCCGAAGCGGTTGACGAGGCGGTCCACGGCGCGGGCTAGCCGCTCGCGTCGGATCGTGTCCGGAGCAAGGAGGGAGAGCTGGCCGGACTGCGGCGGCCCCAGGCCCGACACGGACACACCGATGAGGCGAACGGGCTGGGCGAGGCGCACGCGAGAAAAGAGGGTATCGACGGCGCGGAAGATGACGAGGCCGTCCTGGGTCGGATCGCCAGTATGCGCGCGGGTGATGGTGGAGAAATCTGCGAAGCGGAGCTTGAGGGTGACCGTACGCCCCGCGTAGTGCTCGGCGCGCAGCTCGCGGGCCACCCGCTCACTCTGCTCGCGGAGGGTGGCGCGGAGCAGCTCGACGTCTCGTGTGTCGCGCCCGAAGGTTTCCTCCGCCCCCATGGACTTGGGCGCGCCGTCCGGCTCCACGCGTCGCTCGTCGTGGCCGCGGGCGAGCTCAAGGAGCCCGGGTCCGTGCTGGCCGAAGCGCGCCTCGAGATGGGCGGCGGGGATCCGGGCGAGCTGGCCGATGGTGCGGATGCCCATGGCTTCGAGCTCGGCGCCCGTGACTTTCCCCACGCCCCAGAGGCGCGAGACGGGGAGCGGGGCAAGGAACTCCGCCTCGCGCCCGGGCTCGACGACGACCATCCCGTCCGGCTTCTCCAGCTCGGAGGCGATCTTGGCCACGAACATGTTCGAGGCGACGCCTACGGAGGCGGTAAGGTCCACCCGTGCCTTGATGCCGCCCTTGATCTGGCGGGCGATGGCCGGGCCGTCGCCGTGCAGGGCGCGGCTCGCCGTGACGTCGAGGAAGGCCTCGTCGATGGACAGGGGCTCGACGAGCGGGGTGAAATCAGCGAGGAGGCTCATGATGTCGCGGGAAACGGCGGCGTACTTGTCCATGTCCACGCGCAGGTAGATGCCTTCAGGGCACAGACGATACGCGCGGCTGATGGGCATGGCGGAGTGGACCCCGAAACGGCGGGCTTCATAGGAGGCGGCCGAGACCACACCGCGGCCGCGCGGGTCAGCGCCCACGATGACGGGGCGGCCCCGGATCTCGGGGCGGTCGCGCTGCTCGACCGACGCGTAGAACGCGTCCATGTCCACGTGGATGATGGTCCGGGAGGAGGGCGCGGGGCCCACGGCCGGACTAGGAGGCGGGGCCGCCGAGACCGATGCTGGGCGCGACGGCGGTGAGGGCGCCGATCACGAAGCCGATGTGCTCGTCGAGGTCGACCCCGAGCTCCTCCGCCCCCCGATACACGTCGTGGCGATTCACCGTCCTCGCGAAACCCTTGTCCTTGAGCTTCTTCTTCACCGACCCCGACTCCAGGCCGGCGATGGCGCGCCCGGGCCGCACGAGGGCACAGGCAGTGACGAAGCCCGACAGCTCGTCACAGGCATAGAGACCCCGGTCGAGGAGCGACACACGGGGGAAGCCCGAATAGTCGGCATGGGCGAGGACGGCGTGCACGACCTCGGGGGCGGCACCGCGGGCAAGGAGGATCTCCGCGCCCTTCATGGGGTGGTGCGGTGCCTGCGGGTGCATCTCGTAGTCGAAGTCGTGGAGCATGCCCGCCATGCCCCAGCGCTCCGCGTCCTCGCCGTAGCGCCCGGCGTAGGCGCGCATAGCCGCCTCCACGGCCAGGGCATGCTTGCGGAGACTGTCGGAGTGCGTGAACTCGGTGAGGAGGGCCCACGCTCCGGCCCGATCCATCACGCTTGTCGACGGGCCCGCCACTTGTCGATGGACTTCTTGGAGAAGAGCCACTGCCCCTCGTGCTCGAGGGCGGGGATGCGGCGCTCCGAGGCCATTTGCTTGAGCGTTTCGGCGTCCATGGAGAGATAGGTCGAGGCTTCCTTCACCGTCATAGTGTCCTTGGGAATCACGTGCCAGAGGCCTCCTTGACTTGCTTCTTCAGCGACTCGATCTCCTCCTCGAGCGTGTGAATCCGCTCCACCATCTGCTCGAGAGTTCGGGCGAGAGGGTCGGGAAGATCCGTCTGGTTGAGATCGATGCCGCCCACCCGCGCCCCGTCACGGAATGTTACCCGGCCGGGGACACCGACGACAACCGAGTTTTCCGGCACCTCCCGCACTACCACCGAGCCCGCGCCGATGCGGCTTCCCGCGCCGATGGTGAAGGCGCCGATGATCTTGGCGCCCGCTCCCACCACCACATTGTCGGCGAGGGTAGGATGACGCTTCTCCCGCTTGTTGCTGGTGCCACCGAGGGTCACCCCCTGAAGCAGGCTCACGTTCCGCCCGACCTCCGCCGTCTCGCCAATGACCACGCCCATGCCGTGGTCGATGAAAAGCCCGGGGCCCAGCTTGGCCGCGGGATGGATCTCGATGCCCGTGAGGAAGCGGCCGAGGTGTGACAGCCAGCGAGCGGTGGTCGTCCATCCCGCCCCCCACAAGGCGTGCGAGATGCGGTGGACCCAGATGGCGTGGACGCCGGGATAGCACAGCACGACCTCGAAAGCGGAGCGCGCGGCCGGATCCCGCTCCAGCACGGTTCGAATGTCCTCGCGCATCGCTTTGAACATGGCGCTCCTAGTCTGCGGCAAGCCGCGCGAGGGCGTCGCGCGCCGCTGCCTGCAACGCAAGCGCCACCACCGCGGCCGCGTGGCGCCGCTCAGCGGGAAGCCCGCCCACGGCCTGCTCGATCCTCGTCTCCCCGATGTCGGCGAGCTCCTCGAGGCTCGTCCCTGCCGCCACCTCGGTGCCCGCACTGCACGCGGCCAAGGTCGGCCCGCACCCGTACGCCTGAAAGCGCGCTTCCGCGACGCGCCCCTCTCGCACGCGGAGGTAGAAGCGTGCGAGATCCATGCACTGCTCGTATGCACCTTCGCCCACGCCGTCGGGCTCCCGCATCATCCCCGCGTTCCGCGGGTTGCGGAAGTGATCGAGCAACATCGCACTGTATTCCACTACGCCTTGACGGGGGACAGGGCCCGCAGCTTCCGAATCAAGGGCACGGCCGCCTCGATCACGTAATCGATGTCCTCGGCCGTGGTGCCCCGGCCCAGCGAGCACCGTACCGAGCCCATGGCCCAGTCTAGGGGCAAGCCCATAGCCACCAGCACGTACGATGGCTCGACGCTGCCCGAGGTACAGGCCGAACCCGCCGACGTGGCGATGCCCTTCAGATCCAGGCCCAGCACGATGGATTCAGACTCGATGTTCCGGAAGCACATGTTGCAGGTACCGGGCAGGCGCATCGTAGGATGCCCGTTGAGCCGAACCTCTTCGACCTCGGAGCGGATGCCCTCCCAGAGCCGGTCACGGAGGCCGGCCAGCCGCACCGCTTCGTCGGCCATCTCGCGGCCGCGGATCTCCACCGCCTTCCCGAAACCCACCAGCCCGGCCACGTTCTCCGTCCCCGCGCGGCGACGGCGCTCGTGATCACCCCCGTGCTGCACCGCCGTCATCTTGGTGCCCTTGCGGATGTAGAGGCCCGCCACCCCCTTGGGCCCGTAGATCTTGTGACCGGAGAAGGAGAGGAGGTCGATGCCGAAGGCGTCCACGTCGATGGGCACCTTGCCGAAGGTTTGCACGGCGTCCACGTGGAGAGGGATGCCGTGAGCACGGGTGATGCGCCCGATCTCCGACATCGGCTGAAGCGTTCCCACCTCGGAGTTGGCATGCATGAGAGACACCACGATGGTGTCGGGGCGAATGGCCTTTTCCACCTCTTCCGGACGCACCATGCCGTACTCATCCACGGGAAGGTAGGTGACGGCGAAGCCCTGCGTCTCCAGCGTCTCGCAGGTGCGCAGCACAGCGTGGTGCTCGATCTGCGAGCTGATGATGTGGCCGGTGCGCCGGGCCGCCGCGATGCCCTTGATGCCGAGGTTGTCCGACTCCGTGCCTCCCGACGTGAACACGATCTCGTCCTTCGACACCCGGAGGAAGCGGGCGATCTGCTCGCGCGCGACGTCGAGGCCCTCGCGCGCCGCGCGGCCGAAGCCGTGCACGCTGGAGGCGTTGCCGAAGCGCTCGCTGAAGTAGGGGAGCATGGCCTCCAGCACCTCGGGATGCACGGGCGTGGACGCGTTGTGGTCGAGATAGACGAGCCGGTTCATTGACGCTCTCCTGTCACGATGCTACGCTCGGCGCCGTCATGGAGACGACGAAGCGCAAGCTCGGTCTCATGGTGTCCACCGCGCCCGATCACCCCAACCTCGCGACGGCGCTCGGGCTGGCCACGGCGGCGCTCGACCGTGGCCACGACGT
>DATGCY010000495.1:0-2700 GCA_035311385.1 Candidatus Methylomirabilota bacterium | reverse complement strand
ATGATGGGGGCGGTGCTTCAGACGGTCAACGTTCGTCTCTCTCCCGAGCAGATCCTCTACACTCTGAACCACGCGGCGGCCAAGGTCGTGCTCGCTCACCGCGACTTCCTGCCCGTGCTCGAGGAGATCAAGGATCGGATCGAGACCGTGAAGACGTTTGTCCTCCTGGCCGACACGGACCACCGGCCGACGAGCTCGCTGGCCTTGACGGCCGAGTACGAAGAGCTGCTCGGCTCGAGCTCCGCCGAGTACGACTTCAGGGACTTCGACGAGAACACGCGGGCCACGACCTTCTACACGACAGGCACGACGGGCCTCCCCAAGGGCGTGTACTTCAGCCACCGGCAGCTGGTGCTGCACACCCTGGCCGGACTGGCGGCCCTGGGGACGGCGGCGTCGGGCCAGCGCTTCCACCGCGGCGACGTGTACATGCCGATCACACCGATGTTCCATGTGCATGCGTGGGGCATCCCTTACATGGCGACGGTCATGGGCGTGAAGCAGGTCTATCCGGGCCGCTATGCCCCCGACGTGCTCCTGCGACTGATCCATGCGGAGAAGGTCACCTTCTCCCACTGCGTGCCAACGATCCTCCACATGCTGCTCGGGAGCCCCGCCAGCCAGGCCGTCGACCTCACGGGGTTCAAGATGATCATCGGGGGCTCGGCGCTACCGAAGGGACTGGCCCGCATGGCCCTGGCTCGGGGCATCGACATCTTCGCCGGGTACGGAATGTCCGAGACATGCCCCATCCTCACCATCTCCCAGCTGACCCCCGCCATGCTCGAGGGCGAAGTCGAGGACCAGATGGATCTTCGGGTGAAGGCGGGCCGGCCCATTCCCCTCGTGGATCTGCGAATCGTCGACGAGGAGCTGCACGATCTGCCGCGCGACGGCAAGGCCGCCGGTGAGGTGGTCGTCCGGGCTCCGTGGTTGACCCAGGGCTATCTCAATGACCGTCAGAGCTCCGAGCAGTTGTGGAGAGGTGGCTATCTCCATACCAACGACATCGCGAACATCGACGTCGACGGCTATGTCGGCATCACTGATCGCATCAAGGACGTGATCAAGTCCGGCGGCGAGTGGATCTCCTCACTGGAAATCGAGGACATCCTCTCGCAGCACCCGTGCGTGAGCGAGGTTGCGGTCATCGGGGTGCCGGACGAGCGGTGGGGCGAGCGTCCTCTGGCGCTGATCGTCTGCAAACCTGGTCATGCGGACAAGATCACGGAGGATGACATCAAGGCTCACGTGCAGGGCTACGCGGACAAGGGCATAGTTTCCAAGTGGGCCGTGCCCAGCCGAGTGCAGACCCTGGAGGCTCTCGACAAGACGAGCGTGGGGAAGCTCGACAAGAAGGTACTGCGCCAGAAGTACGCGCGGTAGCAGGATGGCGACGGCCGCCGCGAGTCATACGTCCCTCATGAGCCGGGCGCGCTCGCCGCGGCGGCGTCTTGCCCTCGCCGCCCTCCTCGCTGCTGTCGGACTCGCCGTCGCGTCCTTCCCTTTCCGCGCGACGTGGTGGGGGGGCTGGGTCCTGGCCGTGGCGGAAGCGGGCATCGTAGGGGGCCTGGCGGACTGGTTCGCCGTGACCGCCCTCTTCCGCCACCCCCTTGGCCTGCCGATTCCCCACACTGCGCTCATTCCCGCGAACTGGGAGCTCATGGCCGAGCGCGTGGGCGTCATGGTCGGCAATCGCGTGCTCACGAAGGAGTACGTCACCCGAGAAGTCTCGCGATTCGACGTGGCCGATCTCCTCGCCCGCCTGGCTGCACGGGTAAAGCCCGGGGATGTCCAGGATGCGGTGCACGCGGTGGCGCGCTGGGCGGCGGAGCAGCTCTCGCCTGCTGCCACGGCGGATCTGGCCGGATGGCTTCGGCGGGTTCTGCAGGCCCGGCCGGTGACGCCCCTGCTAGCCACAGCGGTCGAGATCGCCCGGGGGCACGGATGGGATCAGCGGATCATCGAGCTAGGGGCAGGCACGCTCACGGAGGCGCTCGACCGGCCCGATTTTCGAGATGCCGTGGGCGACCTTGTCGACGAGGTGCTGGCGAGCTACCGGGAGAAGATGGGTACCTACCCTAGGATCCTGATCGGACTCGCAGACATCTTCGGGTTGATCGATCGTGATCGCTTGGTCTCTGCCCTCCACGCTGCGCTCAAGAGAGTGGCCGAGGACCCGAGCGACCCCGTGCGTGAGCGCCTCGGCCAGATGCTGGCGGCGCTCCCGGAGCGACTGCGACACGACGCCGTGCTCGCCGCTCGCGTCGAGGCCGCCAAGGACGAACTCATGGCCAGCGCCGCCATCGCCCATCTCATCGAAGATGTGGTTGCGGGGCTACGCCGAGCGGTCGTCGCGGACCTTGCCAGCGAAGAGTCGGAGGTCGTGGCGTGGATCACCGCCCGGCTGGAGCGGGCTCGAGAGCAGATCGTCGCGGACGACCGGCTGCGGCGAGAGCTTGACCAGTGGATGAAGCTACGCGCAATTGAGGCCATCGAGCGTCACCACGATCGCATCGCCAGGTTCATCGAGCGGGGCGTGCACGCCCTTGGGCCCGAGGGAGCGGTCCGGCTCATCGAGGAGCACGCCGGAGACGATCTCCAGTACATCCGTGTCAACGGCACCGTGGTCGGCGGCCTCGCCGGCGGGCTCCTCTACGCAATCCATCTCCTCGTTCGCCTCCTGTGACGGGAGACTCT
>DATGCY010000494.1:0-2488 GCA_035311385.1 Candidatus Methylomirabilota bacterium | reverse complement strand
TGCAGACGAAGATGGCGAAGGTGCAGGCCGACCTGGAACAGGAGCAGGTGGAGGCCTCCGCGGGCGGCGGCGCCGTGAAGGCGGTGGTCAACGGCCAGCAGAAGCTGCTGTCCATCGCCATCGACCCCGACGTGGCCGGCGACGACGTCGAGATGCTGCAGGACCTGGTGGTCGCCGCGGTGAACGACGCGCTGGAGCGCTCGCGCGAACTGGCGGCCGAGCGCATGCAGTCGGTGGCCGCGGGCCTCGGCCTGCCCCCGGGCCTGCTCTGAGCGGGGAACGCGTTTGCCGCAGCTGCCAGGGGCCCTCGAAGATCTCATCCAGGAGCTCTCGCGCCTGCCCAGCGTCGGGCCCAAGACCGCCCAGCGGCTCGCGTTCCACATCCTCCGGTCGGACCGTGGCCGCGCCGAGGCGCTGGCCCGCGCCATCGTGGAGGTCAAGACGCGCATCGGCTACTGCGAGCGCTGCTGGAACATCGCCGAGGGCGACCTCTGCGCCATCTGCCTCTCGACCCGTCGCGACCCGTCGGTCGTCTGCGTGGTCGAGTCCCCGCTCGACGTCCTGGCCATCGAGCGGACGGCGGAGTTCCAGGGCCTGTACCACGTCCTCCACGGCGTGATCTCGCCGATCGACGGCGTCGGTCCCGAGGACATCCACGTGCCCGCGCTGATGGAGCGCGTCGGCGCGGGTGAGATCCGCGAGGTGATCGTGGCAACCGACGCCGACATCGAGGGGGAGGCCACGGCCGTGTACCTGAGCCGGGCGCTCGCGGCGCTCGGCGTGGCGGTCACGAGGCCCGCACACGGACTGCCCGTGGGCGGTGACCTGGAGTACGCGGACGAGCTCACGCTGGCCCGCGCGCTGAGCGGCCGCCGGGCGTTCTGAGCCACCGCCGAGTGAGGCGAACGCCGAATCTCAGGAGCGGGTATTATTCACGCTCGTGCGTCGGAGCCGGTACCCCGGAACCGGCGAGCAGCCCGTCCGGGTCGGTTTGACGACCGCGCGGAGCGGGAATACCATCTGAAGAGGGTGTCGGGTCCGGGCCGCGGGTCGGGCACCTGACGCGGCGCGGGGGTCGAGGCCCCGGCCGTGTCAATTGACGCCGAGCTTGCGCGGATCGCTGATCGGCGCTACAATTGCGGTCACGCCTCCAACCGAAGAGTCCACGCGCCCCAATGAGGGGACGGCGGGGTGAGCGCTTGGCCCGGCCCGCCGGACGCCGTTGCGCGATCCCGGCCGGGGTGTGGCGGAGGAGGCGAAGCAGCACCTTGACAACTGAAGAGTGGGAAAGACTCTGTAGAGTCGCACGACTCAGGGCTAGGCCCTGGGTCCCTGTCCTTTGGACGGAGAGTTTGATCCTGGCTCAGGGTTAACGCTGGCGGCGTGCCTAACACATGCAAGTCGAGCGAGGGCTCGCGTCCCGCAAGGGAGGCGGGTTCCTAGCGGCAAACGGGTGAGTAACACGTGGGCAACCTGTCCTCTCGCGGGGGATAACACCGAGAAATCGGTGCTAATACCGCATGTCATCGTCGGAGGCATCTTCGGCGAGAAAAGCAGCGATGCACGAGGGGGTGGGCCCGCGGCCTATCAGCTAGTCGGTGGGGTGACGGCCTACCGAGGCATTGACGGGTAGCTGGTCTGAGAGGACGACCAGCCACATGGGGACTGAGACACGGCCCCAACTCCTACGGGAGGCAGCAGTGAGGAATCTTCCGCAATGGGCGAAAGCCTGACGGAGCGACGCCGCGTGTGGGATGAAGTCTCTAGGGATGTAAACCACTGTCGGAGGGGAAGAGAATGGACGGTACCCTCCAAGGAAGCCCCGGCTAACTACGTGCCAGCAGCCGCGGTAATACGTAGGGGGCAAGCGTTACTCGGATTCACTGGGCGTAAAGCGCGCGTAGGCGGCTGGTCAAGCGTGGTGTGAAATCTCCGGGCTCAACCCGGAAACTGCATCGCGAACTGGCCTGGCTGGAGTGCAGGAGAGGGAAGGGGAATTCCCGGTGTAGCGGTGAAATGCGTAGATATCGGGAGGAACACCAGTGGCGAAGGCGCCTTCCTGGCCTGTAACTGACGCTGATGTGCGAAAGCGTGGGGAGCGAACCGGATTAGATACCCGGGTAGTCCACGCCCTAAACGTTGCGAACTAGGTGTTGGCGAGATTGACCTCGTCAGTGCCGCAGCTAACGCATTAAGTTCGCCGCCTGGGAAGTACGGCCGCAAGGTTAAAACTCAAAGGAATAGGCGGGGGCCCGCACAAGCAGCGGAGCGTGTGGTTTAATTCGAGGCTACGCGAAGAACCTTACCTGGGCTTGACATGTTTCGGAAAGCCTGGTGAAAGCCAGGCCTCTCAGCAATGGGCCGTTGCACAGGTGGTGCATGGCTGTCGTCAGCTCGTGCCGTGAGGTGTTGGGTTAAGTCCCGCAACGAGCGCAACCCCTGTCCTTAGTTGAATGTTCTAGGGAGACTGCCGGGCGAAACCCGGAGG
>DATGCY010000493.1:0-9008 GCA_035311385.1 Candidatus Methylomirabilota bacterium | reverse complement strand
GGCCGAGGTGATCAAGCACGGCATCGTCCTCGACGCGGCCTACTTCACCGAGGTCGAGCGCGAGGCCGTCGCCCTCCGGGCCCGCGAGCCGGCCGTCCTCTCACGGATCGTGGCGGGCTCGTGCCGTCTCAAGGGATCGGTGGTCGAGCGCGACGAGCAGGAGGCCGAGCTGCGTCACGTGCTGAACTACGGCCACACCATCGGACACGCCATCGAGGCGATCACAGGCTACGAGCGTTTCGCCCACGGCGAGGCCGTGTCCCTGGGCATCGCCGCCGAGGCGGGCATCGCCGAGCGGCTCGGTCTCGCCAAGCCGGGGACCCGTGAGCGCCAGGTCGCCGCCCTCGAGGCGGTGGGGCTCCCGGTGCGCGGCGCGGGCGAGCCGCCCGAGCGCGTCGTGGAAGCGTTGAGCCGCGACAAGAAGTCCAAGGATGGGCGCGTGCCCTTCGTCCTGGCGCCCGAGATCGGCGCCTTCCGCATCATCTACGACGTGCCCCGCGCCACCATCCTCGACGCCCTCGCCGACGTCGCCTGACTTTCCGATAGAGGCAAGGCCCGGGCGGGTCGCACTCCCTGGACCGTATCTTCTGCGCAGGGTCGACTTGCGAACGAGGCGGATTGAGAGTCAGCGTGGGCCAGGGAGGGCGCACCCGCCCCGGCCTCGCCGACGACGTGGCTGACGTCCCCAGACCTGATGGGACGGCGTCAGCGAAGCAGGCGCTCGGCCTGGTCGAGGTTGCGGCGCGCCTGGAGGAAATCGGGATTCAGCGCGAGCGCGCGCTGAAACTCGACCGCAGCCTCGCGCACGCGGCCCTGGCCCGCCAGGGCTAAACCAAGATTGTTGCGTGCCTCTGCCGACGACGGATCGGTGACCGTCGCCTGAGCGAAGGCTACCAGCGCTCGCTCGGTCTCGCCCTGCGTGGCGAGAGCCACCCCCAGGTTGTTCCAGGCCTCCCCGAAGCGCGGTCGCACGGCGAGGGCGCGTCGAAACGCATCCGCGGCTTCGGGCAGCCGCCCCGCCTGAGGCGCCAGGGCGAGCCCGAGATTGTTCCACGCCTCGGCGTAGCCCGGCCGCAGCGCCACCGCCTGCTCCAGTTCCCTCGTCGCGTCCTCGTACCGGCGATCGGCCGTCAAGGCCGCCCCTAGGTTGGAACGCGCGACGCCCGAGGCGGCATCGAGGGCGACTGCGTGGCGCCACAGCGTCAGGTCACTCTGCCACGCTGGAATCTGCATCCAGCTGAGGGCGACGAGCGCCGTGAGCCCAAGCAACGCCGCGACGAGGGCAGGCCGTCCCCATCTCGTCACGAGCCCGCCCAAGAGCAGAGCCAGGCCCAGGCTCGCCAGGTACGTATAGCGGTCGGCGGCGAGCTGATAGCCGTTGTGGGCGACGCCCAGCACGGGAAGGAGGGTCAGGGCGAAGGCGAGCCAGGCGGCGAGGAGCGCGGGCCAGCGCCGCCGGAAGAGGAGCGCGGTCGCGGTGACCGCGACCACGCCGAGCGCGCCCAGCGCGAAGCGCGCCTCCAGCGGTCGGACGGGCAGCACCAGCTCGTAAAGCGGCGAGAGATGAGCGGGCCAGAGCGTCTTTCCGAGATAGAAGGCGAGGGCATAGAGCGAGAGCGCGGCGCGGGCACCGAAGCCGAGGGTGCGGAGCGGCGTCAGCCCGCTTCCCTGCGCGAGGGCCCAAAAGGCCACGACGGCGGCCGCCCCCGCGAGAGCGACGAAAGGGAGCTTCTCCCGCCACACGCGCAAGGCTTCCCGCGTGAGCCAGCCCGCGTGGCCGCCGAGCCGTCCGAGCGGGTAGACATCCAGGAGCAGGAGCACGGCGGGGAGACTCGCGGTGATCGACTTCGACATGAGAGCGAGAGCAAAGCAGCCGACAGACGCCCAATAGGCGCCCCGGGACCGCCGCTCCACGTACCGCAGATACGTCGAGATCGTCAGGAGGTAGAAGAGCCCCGAGAGGACGTCCCTCCGCTCGGTGATCCACGCCACCGACTCCACGCGCAGCGGATGAAAGCCGAAGGCCAGTGCGGCCACGAGAGCGCCCGCGCGCAGCCAGCCGTTGGTGGCCCGGCAGTCGGACAGCGCAACGCGAAGCACGCGCTTCGCCACCACGTACAGCACGGCGGCTGCCGCGGCGTGGAGCGCGACGTTGGTCAGGTGATAGCCGAGGGGATTCATGCCCCAGATCACGTAGTCGAGGCCGAACGAGAGCCAGTTGAGCGGCATCCAGTGGCCCATGCGGACCGTCGAGAACATCCAAGCGAGGTTCGCGAGCCCGAGACCACGGTACCAAGGGTTGCGCAAGAGGAGAGAGCCGTCGTCCCAGTCGATGAAGCCTCCGCCGAGGGCGGGCAGAAAGGCGAGCGCGGTCGCCACGAACGCGACCAGGGGCAGGACATCGGGGGGCGCGGCGGAGGCGCGGCCAGGGCCGGAGAGCTGATCGCTGTGGTCGTCCACCTAGACGAGTCTGTCACGAGGCGGCCGAGAGCTCCAAGCACCGGAACGCATTGACTCTCGGGGCTTTTGACGGCTATAAAGGAAGCGGATGGCGAACCCGAACTCCCAGGGTGGCCGGGCGGCAGTCGCCGAGGATCCCGTGGCCGCGGCCGCCATCAGACGATACGAGGAGCGCCTGATGCGGGATCCGACCTCCCTGGCCTTTGCCCCACTCGCCGATGCCTACCGCAAGGTCGGACGCACTCGCGAGGCGATCAATCTGTGCAGGGAAGGCCTGGCTCGCTTCCCGCACTACACAACGGCGCGGCTGATCCTCGCCAAGGCGCATCTGGACGACGGCAATCCCGAGGCGGCGCTTGCCGAGCTGGGGGTCATCCTGATGACGAGCCCGCGGGACGTGCAGGCGCACCGGATGGCTGCGGAGATCCACCGGAAAGCGGGGCGATGGGAAGAGGCGCGTCAGCACCTCGAGCGTGTGGTCAAGCTCGACGCCGCCGACCGTGAGGCCCGCCTGCTCCTGGAAGGCCTCGCCACGGAGGGGTGCATGGAAGCGGGCTCGCCCCTCAGCCGCGTCCTCGCCGACGATACCTTCGTGACGGCGAGCATGGGCACGCTCTGCCTCCAGCAGGGACTGATCGATGATGCGACCTTGATATTCCTTCGCCTGAGTCGTAAGCACCCAGGCGACATGCAGGCTCGTGCGCGCCTCGACGAGGCACTGCGAGCCAAGACCCAGAGACGAAAGGGAACGTGACGCCATGCAGGTCTCCACGGCGGAGTTCAAGAAGGGCCTGAAAATCCAGTTCGACGGGCAGCCGTACAGCATCGTCGACTTCCAGCACGTCAAACCCGGCAAGGGCGGCGCCTTCGTGCGCACCAAGCTCAAGCACATGCGGCAGGGACGAGTCATCGACAACACCTTCCGCGCGGGGGAAAAGGTCGAGCTGGTGGACTTCGAGGAGAAGCACATGCAGTACCTGTACAAGGACGACCGCTATCACTTCATGGACATGGAGACCTACGATCAGATCTCCCTGTCGGCCGACGAGGTGGGCGACGCCCGCGACTTCCTCAAGGAGAATACCGAGGTCGACATCCTGTTCATCGACAGCAGCCCCGTCACCGTGGAGCTACCGAATTTCCTCGAGCTACAGATCGTGAAGACCGATCCGGGCATCCGCGGCGATACGGCCTCCGGCGGCAACAAGCCGGCCACCCTGGAGACGGGAGCGGTGATCCAGGTGCCGCTCTTCCTCAACGAGGGTGACGTCGTGAAGGTCGATACCCGGAGCTGGGACTACCTGGGCCGCGTGGCGGCGGCGGGCTAGCGCCGTGGCGCGGAAGGCGCGGGCGCGGCCGCCCTCGGCAGGAGTCTCGTGGACGCCCCAGCAGATCGTCGAGCTGGCCGTCGCCCACGACCTCACCGAGCTCGAGATCGAGAGCATGGGCCTGCGGGTGCGCGTGGTCCGCGGCCGTCCCTCCACTCCCGTGGTCGCATCCCATGTCCCCGCCCCCATGACCGTGACGCAACTGGAGACGGCGGGGCAGCCCGCGGAGCTGGCCCCGGGCACGGTAAGCATCGATGCCCCCATGGTCGGAACCTTCTACCGCGCGACGAGCCCCGACGCGGCGCCCTTCGTCAGCGAGGGCGATCTGGTGAAGGAAGGGCAAACCCTCTGCATCATCGAGGCGATGAAGCTGATGAACGAAATCGAGTCCAAGGTGGCGGGCCGCGTGGTCAAGATTCTCGTGGAGAACGCCCAGCCCGTGGAGTTCGGCCAGCACCTCTTCCTCGTGGAGCCGCGCCGCTAGCGGGTCGCACGCTCATGTTCCACAAGATCCTCATCGCCAATCGCGGCGAGATCGCTCTGCGCGTGCTGCGCACCTGCCGCGAGATGGGCATCCGCACCGTGGTCGCCCATTCCCAGGCCGACGCGGGCTCGCTTCCCGTGCGGCTGGCCGACGAGTCGATCTGCATCGGCCCTCCCGAGGCGCGCCAGAGCTATCTCAATATCCCGAGCATCATCTCGGCGGCGTCCATCACGGACAGCGAGGCGATCCATCCCGGCTATGGTCTCCTCTCCGAGAACGCGGCCTTCGGTGAGATCTGCCGCGCCTGCGGCATCACCTTCATCGGCCCCGCCCCTGAGGCGATCCGGCTCATGGGCGACAAGGCGCAGGCCCGCGCCATGGCCAAGCAGGCGGGCGCTCCCGTGGTCCCCGGCAGCGAGGGGCCGCTCGAGGGAGTGGACGAGGCCCAGGCCCTCGCCGACCGCATCGGCTACCCCGTCATCGTGAAGGCGGCGGCAGGTGGAGGCGGGCGCGGGATGCGCATCGTGCGTGCGCGCGACATGCTCGCCCAGGCTTTCGCGACCTGCCAGGCAGAGGCGGCCCAGGCCTTCGGCTCCTCCGAGCTGTACCTCGAGAAGTTCGTGGAGGAGGCGCGCCATGTCGAGGTGCAGGTGCTGGGTGACAAGAGCGGCATCCGCGTGCACCTGGGCGAACGCGACTGCTCGGTGCAGCGCCGGCACCAGAAGCTCCTCGAGGAGAGCCCGGCCGCCGCCATCTCCGACGAGACGCGGGCCGGCCTGTACAAAGCCGCCCTCACCGTGGCCAACGCCGTCAACTACGTCTCCGCGGGCACCGTGGAGTTCCTCGTGGCGAGCGACGGCTCCTTCTATTTCATCGAGATGAACACGCGCATCCAGGTCGAGCATCCCGTGACGGAGATGCTCACGGGCCTCGACATCGTGCGCGAGCAGATCCGCATCGCCTCCGGAGAGCCCCTCGGCTACAAGCAGAAGGACATCGAGTTCCGCGGGCATGCCATCGAGTGCCGCATCAACGCCGAGGATCCGGAGCATTTCATTCCCTCCCCCGGCACGGTCACGGCGTGGCGCCCCCCCGGTGGTCACGGCGTTCGTGTGGACAGCCACATGATGCCGGGCGCGGTGATCACTCCCTACTACGATTCCCTCATCGCGAAGATCATCGTGCACGGACGCGACCGCGCCGAGGCCATCAGCCGCATGTATCGCGCGCTGTTCGAGACGGTGGTGGAGGGCGTGAAGACCACTATTCCCTATCACCAGAAGCTCCTCGCCGACCCCGCGTTCCTCTCGGGGGACCATACCCTGCCCCACCTCGAAGTAGGCGCCTGACCCTGACTCCCTCGCGCGCCCCCGCGCTCCCCACCCCGCTCTACGTCATTCTCGACCGCAGCGCCTCCCGTGGTCGGGAGCTGCCCGAGGTCCTCGAGGCCGTGCTCCAGGGCGGCGGCCGCGTCGTCCAGCTCCGCGACAAGGAACGCTCGCCCGTCGATCTCTACCCGCTCGCTCGGCAGCTCCGGAGCCGCTGTCGCGAGGCCGGCTGCCTCTTCATCGTCAACGATCGGGTGGATCTCGCTCTGGCCGTGGAAGCCGACGGGGTCCACGTAGGCCAGGACGACTTCCCCGCTCGCGCGGCGCGCCGCCTCTTAGGCCCCGGCATGATCCTCGGCGTCTCCACTCACGACCTCGGCCAGGCCCGCGCCGCGCGCGACGATGGCGCGGACTACGTGGCCGTGGGCAGCATGTTTCCCACGGGCTCCAAGCCGGGCTTTCAGCTCGTGGGACCCCAGCTCCTGCGCGCCGTGCGTCCGGAGATCGCGGTGCCGCTGGTCGCCATCGGCGGCATCACGGTGGATAACGTGGGCGAGGTCGTACGCGCGGGTGCGGATGCCGTGGCCATCATCTCCGCGGTGTGCGCGGCGCCCGATCCCGCAGAAGCGACGCGGAGCTTCCTCGAGCGCATCACGCGCGCGCGGAAGGACAGCTCACGGTGAGCGAGAAAGGCGCCCGGCTCCTCACCGCGGCCTTGGGCATCCTCATCTTCACCGCGGCCGTGGTCACCTTCTGGCCCGGCATCTCCGGCGACTTCGTCAACTGGGACGATAAGGACAACGTCGTCAACAACCCCGGCGTACACGGGCTCGGACGCGCCCAGCTCCGCTGGATGTGGACGGGAGCCGTCCTCGGCCACTACATCCCGCTGACCTGGATGAGCTTCGGCCTCAACTACACGCTGGGCGGCCTCGATCCTCGCGGCTATCACCTGCTCAATCTTTGCCTGCACGGCGCCAACGCCCTCCTCTTCTATCTGATCGCGCGGCGGCTGCTTCGCCTCGCCCGCCCCGGCGGAGAGGAGCCGGGGCCGTGGCCGCTCGCCTTCGGCGCGACGCTGGCTGCCCTCCTCTTCGCCGTCCATCCGCTGCGCGTCGAGTCCGTGGTGTGGATCACCGAGCGCAAGGATGTCCTGTGCGGCTTCTTCTTCCTGAGCGCCGTGCTCGCCTATCTGCGGGCAGTGACCGCGGAAGGACTCGAGCGTTCCTGGCAGATCGTGTCGCTGGTCGCCTTCGCCGCCGCGCTCCTCGCCAAGGCGGCGGCCATGCCACTGCCCGCCATCCTGCTCCTCCTCGACGCCTATCCGCTGCGGCGGGCGCGCGAGGTCTCGGCGTGGCCACGGCTGATCGTGGAGAAGATCCCCTGGGCGATTCTTGGCACCGTGGGCGCGCTGGTGGCCCTCCGCGCGGTGTATGCGGGCACCGGCGTCACCGACTACACGCGCTACGGGGCGGGGGCGCGGCTCGCCATGACCGCCTATACCTTCGTCTTCTATCCCGTCCGCTGGTTCTGGCCGGTGGAGCTGCTGCCCCTCTACGAGCTCCCGCCCGAGGTGCGCCTTACCGCGCCGCGCTTCCTCCTTCCGGCGATCGGCTTCCTGGTGGTGACGGCAATCCTCGTGGCGCTGCGCCGACGCTGGCCGGCGGGGCTCGCCGCCTGGACCGCCTCCGTGCTCATGCTGCTCCCCATCAGCGGCGCCGTGCACTCGGGGCATCAGCTTGCCCACGACCGCTATAGCTATCTCTCCGGGCTGAGCCTGGCCCTCCTCTTCGGCGGCGGGCTCTGCTGGGTGCTCACCGCGCGAAGCCGGGGGCGCGTGACGCCCGCCATCACCAGCACCGTGACCGTCGGAGCCGCCGCCATCGTGCTCGTGCTTGCCGGGGGAGCCTGGGATCAATCCAAGGTGTGGCGCGACTCCGAGACGCTCTGGAACTGGGCCACGAGCACGGATCCGCAGTGCGCGATCTGCTGGAACAACCTCGGCAGCTCGCTCACCGAGCAGAAGCGCCATGCCGAGGCGGAGACCGCCTATCGCCGGGCCCTCGCCCTCCGCCCCAACCGCGCTACCGTGATCAACAACGTGGCCACCGCCCTCTACGGCCAGGGCAAGTATCGCGAGGCGGAGGAGATGCTGAAACTCGCGCTCAAGCTCGATCCGAATCTCACGGGTGCCCTCATGAACATGGGTGCCCTCAAGGCCCAGGAAGGGCACTATACGGAGGCCCTCACGTACTTCCGGCCCGCCTACGCCCGCGATCCCAGCTTCGGTGATCTCGCGCGCAACCTCGCCCTCGCCCTCGTCTCCGAGGGGGGTGAACAAAAGAAGGCCGGCCGCCGTCTGCAAGCCATGGCGCTGTACCAGGAAGCGCTCGTCGTGAAGCCCGACGACGCCGAGGCGCGGCGTCAGCTCGATGCCCTGCGCGTCGAAGCGGCGAGCGCGGAGAGCCCGTCCAAGCGTTGACGGGCTCCGCAGAATCGCTATAATGACGCCGCCTTGCCCAACCCGCCCTACCCGCTTGGAGGAGGATACCGCATGAGCAATCTTCCGATTCGCCACGTGCTGAGCGCCCTCGCCCTGTTCGCGCTGTTCGCCGGGCTCACGCTGCAGGCCGCTCATCCCGTGGGTGCCCAGTCCAAGGGCACCATCAAAATCGCCTCCCAGAGCCCGCTCTCGGGCGGCCAGGCCGCGCTGGGTGAGGGCATCAAGCTCGGCGCTCAGC
Source organism: Candidatus Methylomirabilota bacterium (assembly GCA_035311385.1). Classification (GTDB taxonomy): domain Bacteria; phylum Methylomirabilota; class Methylomirabilia; order Rokubacteriales; family CSP1-6; genus AR37. The sequence goes on along the minus strand of DATGCY010000493.1, from coordinate 667 downwards.
TCGCCGTCGAGAAGACGAAGGGCAACCTGGAGAAGATGGGCTACAAGGTCGAGTTCGTGCCCTTCGACGACCAGGCCAAGCCCGACGTGGGCGTGGCCAACGCCAAGAACATCATCGCGGACAAGGACATCATGGCGGTGATCGGGCACCTGAACTCGGGCGTGGCCATTCCCTCCTCCGAGGTCTACAAGGAAGTGGGCGTAGTCATGATTTCCCCCGCCAACACCAACCCCGTGGTCACCGACCGCGGCTATCCCAACGTGAATCGCGTGTGCGGGCGTGACGACGTGCAGGGCAAGGTGGGCGCGGAGTTCGCCCACGGCACCATGAAGATCAAGAGCGCCTACATCGTCCACGACAAGACGCAGTACGGTCAGAGCATCGCGGAGTTCTTCAAGGCCGACTCCGAATCCAAGGGCGTCAAGGTCCTCGGCTTCGAGGGCACGGAGGAGAAGTCGAACTTCGACTCCATCCTCACTCCCATCAAGGCCAAGAATCCCGACGTGATCTACTTTGGCGGCATCTACGATCAGGGCGCGCCCTTCTTCAAGCAGGCGCGCGAGAAGGGCATCAAGAGCAAGTTCATGGGCCCCGACGGCATGGACTCCTCCGATTTGACCAAGATCGCGGGCAAGGCCGTGGTGGGCATGAACTACACCTCGGCGGC
>DATGCY010000492.1:0-3099 GCA_035311385.1 Candidatus Methylomirabilota bacterium | reverse complement strand
TGGCGCGTGTCTGCTACACGAGCCAGGGCATCTGCGCTCTGCCGACCTTCATTCCCCCGGGCCGTCCCTGCGAGTGCCGGCGGCCCGACGGCGAATGGGTCAACGGCGTCTGCACCCACTAACCTGTCCTGTTCACGAGTGCCACAAGTGCGACCGGGGCGGGTGGCGGCGGGGGCGGGGGAGCGCTCCGGCGGAGTGGGACCCCCGAAGCCTGTGCGCCGCCTGGAGGGCGGCGATTCAGGCAAGTGGGTGACGTAGCTGGAGCGCTCCCCCGCCCCCGACGACGGGCCCCGCCCCGCCTCGCGTCAGTGCGCGAGGGCCTTCTTTTTCCAGAGCTCCCACGGCCGGCCGATGGTGCCCGCAATGGAGGCCTGCGCCCGCTTCGCCTCCTCGGGATCGAGATAGGTGACGGTGCCGCCGAGGGCCATGGCCTGGGCCTGCAGCCGCGCGTTCACCTCCGTGTAGACGGCGCGGAACACCACCTCGGGCAGGCCGCCTCCCACGGCCACCGCGCCGTGGCCGCGCATGAGAACGACGGGAGCCGCGCCGAGGGTGCGAGCGAGGGCCTGCCCGAGGGCGGCGTCCCGGATCAGCATGTCGGTAGCGGGCCCGCCCGCGTTGCGGATCTCGAACACCGGCACCCCCGGCCAGAGGAACGCGCTCATGTGATAGAGCGGGCGCAGCGGCACGCCGGTGACGCCGAAGGGAATCACGGATGGCGAGTGGTTGTGCACAATGGCCCGCACGTCCGGACGCACGCGGTAGATCTCGCCGTGGATGAAGCGCTCGAGGTAGAGAGCGCGCCCACGCGGGTCCACGGGCACGCTGTCGAGGTCGTACTCCATGATGTCCGCCGCGGTGACCAGCTCGGGAGCGAGCGAGCGCGACATCAGATAACGATCGGCCGCCCTGTCGTGACGGACGCTCACGTGGCCGTAACCGTCGACCACGCCCTGGTCGAAAAGTACACGATTGGCGGCGACCAGGTCGTCGACCAGCTTCGGATCGGCGGGGCCCGCGGTGGTGGGAGCGGCCTGAGCGCGCGCGCCGCGCAGCCAAGTGAAGGCCGTGAGCACAGCGGCGCTGCCGGCCAGCATGTCCCGGCGACTCGGGTGTTCCATGCGCTTCCCTCCTTGTCGGTATCACTCCCGCAGGGCGCCGCCGAGCAGGCCCCGGACCAGATAACGCTGCAGCACGATCACCAATATCACGGGCGGCACGCTGGCCAGCATCGAGGCGGCGGCGATGTCGCCCCACGGTACCTCGAAGACGCCCGGGAAGAGGGCGAGGGCCACCGGCACAGTGCGGCTCGCCTCCGTCGCCGTGAAAGTGTAGGCGAAGAGGAACTCGTTCCACGAAAAGAGAAAGGTGAGGAGGGCAGCCGAGGCGAGCCCCGGCGCGAGGAGGGGGAGAACGATCCAGCGGAAGGCGCGCGGCCGGCTCGCGCCGTCGACGGCGGCGGCCTCCTCGAGCTGGGCGGGCACTTCCTGGAGGAAGCCCGTGAGGAGCCAGATCACCAGCGGCAGGGCGAACGAGGTGTTGGCGAGGATGAGCGCGAGCCATGTATCGCGGAGGCCCAGCGCGCGCAGGAGGAGAAAGAGCGGGCTCACGGTGGCGATCTGGGGGAAGGCGGTGCCGGCCACAATGAAGAGGAGGAGCAGCCCCTTGCCGGGGACGGGATAGCGCGTCAAGCCGTAGGCGCCGAAAAGCCCGAGGGTGAGGGCCAGCGCCGTGGTGATCGCGCCCACGCCCAGGCTATTGACGAGGGCCCGGAGCATCACGCTCTGGCCGAGCACGGCCCGGAAATGCTCCCAGGTGAGCCGCGTGGGCAGGAGCGGCGGCAGCACCATGAGCTCGGCCTCGGGCTTGAACGCGGTGAGGAGCTGCCAGAGGAAGGGCGTCGCGTAGAGCAGGAAGGCCACGAGCACGAGCCCATCACGCAGCCGGCCGAGCGGCGATGTCGGTTTCACGCCACGATCCCTTCGCTCCGGAGCGCTCGGAGGTATGCCCACGCTGTCAGCATCACCAGCGCGAAGACCACCACGCCCACGGCGGAGCCGAGGCCGAGCTGCACCGCTTGGAAGAGACTCCGGTACGCGTAGACGGTGAGCGTCTCCGTGGTGCCGGCGGGGCCGCCCCCCGTCAGCACGAACATGAGATCGAACGACCGGATGGCGTCGAGGGTGCGGAAGAGCACGGCGATCAGGAGGATGCGTCGGAGGAGCGGCAGGGTGACGCGGGTCAAGGTCGCCACCACGCCGGCGCCGTCGAGCTGCGCCGCCTCGTAGATCTCGGCGGGAATGGCGAGGAGCCGCGCGTAGCAGAGGAGCGTCACGAAGGGCATGGTCCGCCACACGTCGGCAAGGATCAGCCCGGGCAGGGCGAGTCGCGGATCACCGAGCCAGTTGAGGGCGACGCCGCCCAGGGCGAAGTTGATCAACCCGACGGCGGGGTTGTAGAGCCACTCGAAGAGCTTGGCCGTCACCACCGCGGGCAGGGCCCAGGCGAGGAGGAGGAACGACAGCGCGATCCGCGACCCCCATCGCTGCCCTCGAAGGACGAGGGCGGTCAGCACGCCCCCCACTGCCTCCAGGAGGACGGAGGCGACGGTGAACACCACGGTGACCTGAAAAGCCTTCCAGAAGCGCGGATCGGTGGCGAGGAAGAGGTAGTTGCCGAGGCCCTCGAAGCGATGCACGTCGAAGATGGGCACGCGGCGCTGCAGCGAGAGCCACAGCACCCACACCGTGGGATAGAGGGTGAGCGCGCCGAGCGTCACCAGGGCCGGCGCGAGCAGCAGAAGGCCATGCCACGACCGCCGATCTGTCACTCCCGGACATCCCGTAGGAAGAAATCGAGGCGGCGCCGCGAGTCGGCCACGCTGCGCGCCGGGCTCTTCACGCCCACGAGGGCGGCCGACAGCTCGGGCTGGAGCGTCGTCGAGATCATCACGTAGAAGGGCGTGACGGGGCGCGAGCGGCCGGCCAAAGTCAGATCGTGGATGTGCGGCAGGCTCGGCGAGAGCCGCACCAACTCCGGATCGTGGTAGAGCGCCATGATGGTGGGCTTGGTCGCGCCGCTTGCCGTCATGGCCCGCTG
>DATGCY010000491.1:0-9000 GCA_035311385.1 Candidatus Methylomirabilota bacterium | reverse complement strand
ACCACGATGCTCGGGCCCACGCCGATCTCGAAGCCCTCGCTCTTGTCGAGATAGGCCAGCGCGGAGTCGGTCATGAAGAAGAGAGCGTAGCCGAAGCTCTGCACGCCCGCCTGCAGACCGTAGGACGCCGCGATCGTATTGAAGTAGCCGGCGTGCTTGCCACGCTTGAACAGTACCCCCTCGCCGTACTGGCCGCCGAAGAGGAATCCCGCCTTGACGATGTTCGGGAAGACAAGAATGCCCTTGGCCTGTGCTCCGAGGGTCCGCGCCTCGGGCACCTTCTCGTAGAGCTTGGCCAGGGCGGCGCTGGCGTCCTTATTGATCTCCGCTGCTGAAGCGGCCAGGGCGGGAGACGCACTCACCCACGGTGCCATCACGAATACGAGCGTCAGGACGCCGGCCACGAGTCGAGCCTTGCACATCGGTCGCTGTCCTCCGTTCTTCCGCGGGTTCATGGCACCGGGCGTCTGTCCCTACTTGACGATGGGAATCTCGCGCGCAAGGTCGTAGTTGACGAGGGCCCGCGCCTTGTTCTCGACCTGATACAGGCGCGCGACCTTCTTGGGCGGCAGCACCTTCTTGAAGCGTGGCACGTACTTGACCAGGATCGCGATATGGTCGCGTTCCAGGGCGAGATAATCGTCCAGGAGCTTCAGAGCCATCTCGTCGCTCATCGTGTCGTAGTTCTTGGCGAAGGTGTTGATGAGGTTGAGCACCCGGTCGTAGTGCGTGATCATGTCGCTCTGGTATGCGTTGTAGACGGGCCAGAAGGCCTTGGCTTCCCCCTCGGTGAGCTGCAGCACGGAGGCGACCACGGCCTTCTTGTCCGCTCGCATCTTCTCCCGCAGCACCTCCATGTTGTCGGAGGGCTTGTCCTGTGCGGTGGCGACCACCCCGACCATGAGACAGGCGAGGAGGCTGCCGATCACGATGAGGCCCCGTGATGCGCATCTCATGGGTCGTACGCTCCTTTCAACGTTCGGCATCGTCGTTTCCTTTCCGGGCACCATGGGTGCGGCCCGTCCGCATCGACAGCAAGACTACTATGAAGCGGCGGGAAACGCGCCACGGGATTCACCGGGATGGGAGCGCGCTCGTCAGTGGAGACTACGGAAGTGGCCGCGATATCGCGGAAGGAAATATCCAGATCACGCCCGGCTGATCGAGTAGACCAAGCAGCATACACACGTAACACTTCATGGTGCCGAAGGGGGGACTCGAACCCCCACGGGTTGCCCCACACGCCCCTCAAACGTGCGCGTCTGCCAATTCCGCCACTTCGGCCCAGCGAAAGCTGAGTATGCGGGCCCCTATGCAGGTTGTCAATCAGCGGCCGAGACGAAGCACGCGTCCCATCGCGGATTGCCGCAGCCGCGGGTCGAGCGCGTCGCGAATCCCCTCGCCGAGCAGGTTGTAGGAGAGCACGGTGATCAGGATGGCGAGGCCTGGATAGAGGGTGAGCCACCACGCATACGTGATGAGGTCCTTGCCGTCGTTCAGGATGTTGCCCCAGGTGGCGTAGGGCGGCTGCACCCCGAGGCCGAGGAATGATAAGCCCGACTCCGTGAGGATGGCCGCAGGAATGCCGAGGGTCATGGCAACCAACACGGGCGCGAGGGCATTAGGCAGGATGTGCTTGAACACCACGCGCAGCGCGCCCGCTCCGATCGACTCCGACCAAATCACGAACTCGCGCTCCCGGAGGGCGAGGAACTCCGCGCGTACGAGGCGCGTCACGCCCATCCAGCCCGTCAGCCCGATCACCGCCATGATGGTCCAGATCGACGGCTTCAGGAAGGCGAGGACGGCCAAGAGGAGGAAGAAGCGCGGGAAAACCAGCATCAAGTCGACGAGCCGCATGATGGCGCCGTCCACGAGGCCGCCGTGGTACCCCGCCGCCGCGCCCAGCATGATGCCGATGAGGGTGGCGATGCCTACTGATACAAAGCCCACGGCGAGCGAGATGCGTGAGCCGTAGATGAGCCGCGAGAAAACGTCGCGTCCGATCTGATCAGTGCCGAACCAGTGCTTGCCCGACGGCGCCTCGAGAATGCGCTTCATGTCGGGCCGGTTGGGATCCCAGGGCGCGAGGGCAGGAGCGAGGACGGCGACGAGGACGAGGGTGGCCACCACCACCGCGCCGGCGCAGGCGAGCTGGTTGCGGCGGAAGGTCCGCCAGAACTGCCTCAGCTCCCCTCGCCGCGCCGCCCGCCGTCGCCTCCGCCGCATCCTAGCGGCGCCGCCCCCGCCGCCTCGAGAAGCGGATGCGCGGATCCACCATGCCGTAGGCAAGATCGGCGAAGAGATTGGCCAGAAGGGTGAGGGTGGCCACGATGACGAGATTGCCCATGATGACGGGATAGTCGCGGGAGAAGACCGACTGGACCATGAGCTGGCCCATGCCGGGAATCGCGAAGATGCTCTCGATGATCACGCTACCCCCGATGAGGCCGGGCAGCGAGAGTCCGAGGATGGTGACCACGGGGAGGAGCGCGTTGCGCAGGGCATGCTTGCCGATGACCACCGGCTCGGGTAGCCCCTTGGCCCGCGCGGTCTGCACATAGTCCTGGCGGACGACCTCGAGCATGCTCTGGCGCATGTAGCGGGAGAGTCCAGCCAGTCCGCCGAAAGCGACCACGGTCACCGGCAAAATGAGATGAGACACGAAGTCGATCTGCTGGCGCCAGAAGCTCATGTACTCGTAATTGAGGGAGCGCAAACCGGAGATGGGCAACCAGTCGAGTTGCACCCCGAAAAGGATCATGAGGAGCAGGGCGAGCCAGAAGTCGGGGGTGGCGAAGCCGATGAAGACGAAGATGGTCGTGACCTTGTCGAAAACGGAGTACTGCCGCGTGGCCGAGGCCACGCCGATGGGAATGGCCAGGCCCACGATGATGATCATCTGGATCAGGTTGAGGAAGAGCGTGATGGGCAGCCGCTCCCCGATCTTGGTGAGAACGGGCTTGGCGTCAGGCTGGAAGGAACGGCCGAAGTCGAGCTTCGCGATGCGGGCGAGCCACCGCCCGTACTGCACGTAGATGGGCTGGTCGAGCCCGTACTCCGTGTTGAGTCGCTCCACCAGCTTGGCGTCCTGCCCCGACTCCTCCCCGCGGATGTAGTCGAAGGGCCCGCCCGGCGCCAGCTGGATGACGATGAAGCTGATGAAGGTAATCCCGATGAGGAGCGGGATCGCCAGCACCAGCCGGCGCAGGGCGAAAAGGGCCATCTAGCCCGAGGTATAGCGTTGCAGGGCCTTCGGCACGAACCAGTCGATGAAGTTGTAGGAGATCCCCGACGGCTCTGGCTTGATCCCGCGCACGCGGGAGGCGACAGCGGGGAGCGCGTCATTGAAGTAGAGGAAGATGACGGGCTGATCCTCGGCGAGAAGCTCCTGAATGCGATGGTAGATGGGGACGCGTTCCTTCTGGGTGCACGTGGTCCGCCCCTTCTCCAGGAGGGTGTCGACCTCGGGATTCGCGTAGGAGATCTGATTGAGCTGATCGGGCCCCATCTGCGACGAGTGCCAGATCGGGAACTGATCGGGATCGATGCCCGTGCCCCAGCCCAGGATGATGGCCTCGAACCGCTTCTGCTTGATGTACTCCTTCAGGAAGGCCGCCCACTCGATGGTCTGGATGTCGGTCTGAATCCCGATCTCCTTCAATCGCTGCTGGATGAGCTCGGCGAGCTTCTTGCGCTCCTCGTTGCCCTGATTGGTCCGGATGGTGAACGTGAAGGGCTGCCCGTCCTTGTTCCGCAGGATGCCGTCACCGTTCTTGTCCGTCCATCCCGCGGCCGCGAGGAGCTGTTTGGCCTTGGCGGGATCGTAGGGGTAGCGCTTGACCTTGTCGGTGTACGCCCAGGTGCCGGGCCGATACGGACCCGTCGCCTCGCGGGCAAGCCCCATCACCACCCCTTCGATCAGCTCGGGCTTGTTGATGGCGTAGGCAAAGGCCTGGCGGACGCGCTTGTCGGCGAAGCGCGGATCTTTCAGATTGAAGCCGAAATACGTGTAGCGGTTCGCGGAGTAGCGAAACTTGTTGAAGTCCTGCTTGAACGCCGCGTAGTCCGTCTGACGGGCGTACTGGATGGCCGTGAGATCTGCCATGTCCACGCCCTTGGCCTTGAGCTCGAGGAAGATGGTCGCCTGGCTCGGGATGATCCGATACACGATGCGCCCGAGAAAGGGGCGGCTCTGGACGTAGTAGTCCTTGTTGGCCACCAGCACGACTTTCTCCCCACTCTTCCACTCCTGGAACTTGTAGGGACCGGTGCCGATCGGGCTCGTGGTGTTCTGGGGCGCCTCGCGCAGCTTCCCCTCCTCCACGTACTTGGCGAGGAGGTGCCGGGGAAGCATGGGGGTGCCCCAGCTCCCCAGCGCCTTGGCGAAGGGCTGAGAGTAGACGACACGCACCGTGTAGGGGTCGAGGACCTGGAGGTCCTTCACCAGCTCGAAGTCGTCCCGGTACGCGGTGGGCGTCTTCGGATTCATCATGGCTTTGTAGGTGAAGTTCACATCCTCCGCGGTGAAAGGCTTGCCGTCGTGCCACTTCACGTCTTTGCGGAGCTTGAAGGTGAGGGTGAGACAGTCCTTGGTGAACTGCCACGACTCCGCCATCGCGGGAATCCAGTTGAGGTCCTTGTCGGTCTGCACGAGCCCGTCGTAGATGAGACCGCCCACGGCGTGGGAGGGGCCGTCCGTGGTGATGTTCGGAATGAGGCCTGTGATGTCACCGATGGAGGCCTGCACGAACGTGTCGCCGAAGGCGGGCTTGTCGCTCGCCGAGGGCTCGTCGGCGGCCACCGCCACGTGATGCCGGCCGCCGCCGAGGAAGAGGACCGCGGCCAGAGTAAGGAGCGCGATCCCGGTACCGCCGGACGCGAGGAGACGCCCGCGACGCATGTTACTTCTTCTCCGGCGCAGGCCGAGCGGGAGCAGCGGGAACTGCGGCGGGGGGCGCCGGCGAGGCCGGCGACGAAGCCGCGGGGACGGTGGCCGGCATGATGGTTTCGGCGCGACGATGCGAGAGCACGGCGAGCGAGAACGAGGTGACGAGGAAGAGTACGGCCGCGACCGTGGTGATCTTTCCGAGCACGGTGGGCGTGCCCATGGAGCCGAAGACGGCCTGGCTCCCCGCCCCTCCGAAGGCGGAGCCGATGTCCGCCCCTTTGCCTGACTGCAGCAACACGAGCCCGATGATGATCAGGCTGACGATGATGTGGATGAGGACGATGAGGATGAACATGCGCGGGTTACTCCTTTGACGAGCCGCCCTTCGAGGCGGACTTCTTCGCGATGGTGATGAAGCTCTGGGGCTGTAGAGAGGCGCCGCCCACGAGCGATCCGTCGATATCGGGCTCTTGGGTCAGCTCCGCCGCATTGTCGGGCTTGACGCTGCCACCGTAGAGGATCCGGAGGGACTGTGCGATTTCCTTCGAGGCGAGCTCGGAGACGAGCCCGCGGAGGTAGCCGTGGACTTCCGCGGCCTGGACGGGGGTGGCCGTCACGCCGGTGCCGATGGCCCACACGGGCTCATAGGCGAGGACGGTGCGCGCGATGTCCTCCGCACCGAGCCCCGCCCATCCTGTGCGGAGCTGCCCCTCCACCACCGTGAAGGTCAATCCCTGGCGACGCTCCTCCTCGGTCTCGCCGAGGCAGAGCACGGGTACCAACTGATGCCGGAGAGCCGCCGTCACCTTGCGGTTGATCTCTTCGTCCGTTTCGCGAAAGAAGTGGCGCCGCTCCGAGTGTCCGAGGAGGACGTAGCGGCAGCCGAGCTCGGTGAGCATGCTCGGGGCGATCTCCCCCGTGAAGGCGCCCTTTTCCTCCCAGTGGCAGTTCTGCCCGCCCCAGCCGATGGCGGAGCCCGCGAGCACCTCGGCCACCGCACCGAGCGCCGTGAACGGCGGGCACACCGCGACGTCCACTCCGCGGGGGCGCTTGAGCCCATCGCGGATGGCCGTAGCGAGCGCGCGAGCCTCAGAGACCACTCCGTGCATCTTCCAGTTACCCACCACGAGTGGGGTGCGCATCAGGACGCCTGATCGAGAGCGGCCACGCCGGGAAGGGTGCGTCCCTCGAGAAACTCGAGGAAGGCCCCGCCCGCCGTCGAGATGTAGCCGATGCGATCGCTGACGCCGGCGAGCTGGACAGCGGCGATGGTGTCTCCGCCGCCGATGACCGAGAAGGCTCCGGATCCCGCCACCGCCCGCGCCACGCCCACCGTGCCCGCGGCGAAGGGACCTTTCTCGAAGACGCCCATGGGGCCATTCCAGAGGATGGTCTTGCTCCCCTTGAGCGCGGTATCGAACTGCGCCACGGTGAGCGGCCCCAGGTCCAGGCCCATGAGATCCGCGGGAATCTCGCGCACCCCGACCGTCCGGATGCCCTCGGTGCTGTCGAGACCGGACGCCACCACCACGTCCACGGGCAAGCGCACGGTGACCCCGAGACTCCTCGCGCGGGCGAGGATGGTGCGCGCCGCCTCGAGACGATCGGACTCCAGCAGCGAGCGCCCGACGCTGTAGCCCAGGGCGGACAGGAAGGTGAACGCCATGCCTCCGCCGATGAGGACGAGCTCGACGCGCGAGAGAAGATGCTCGACCAGCGCCAGCTTGTCCGAAACCTTGGCCCCGCCGAGCAGCGCGGCCATGGGGCGCTCGGGCTTCTCGAAGATGCGGCCGAGGGCTTCCAGCTCCCGCTGCATGAGAAGGCCGGCCGCGGCGGGCTTCAGGTAGTGCGTGATCCCTTCGATGGAGGCGTGGGCGCGATGGGCGGCGGCGAACGCGTCGTCGACGTAGACATCCGCGAGGGAGGCGAGGGCGCGGGCGAAATCGGGATCGTTGGCTTCTTCTTCCTGGTGAAAGCGGAGGTTCTCGAGGAGCACGACGTCCCCGGGCTTGAGGGCAGCCACGGCCGCGGAGACCTCCGGACCGACACAGTCCGGCAGGAGGGGCACGGGGCGCCCCAACAGCTCCTCGAGGCGAGTCGCCACCGGCTTGAGGGAGAATCGCGGGTCGGGCTTGCCCTTGGGTCGCCCGAGGTGGGAGGCGAGGATGACGCTCGCACCTGCCTTCAGGCAGCGCTCCACGGTGGGGAGGGCGGCACGGATGCGCGTGTCCTCCCCGACCCGTCCGTTTTCGATGGGGACGTTGAGATCCACACGGAGGAAGACACGCTTCCCCCCGAGGTCCAGGTGATCGACGCCCAGCGTGGCCAACGCTACAAGCTTTTGGCCATGTACTTGATCAGGTCCTTCACCCGGTTCGAGTAGCCCCACTCGTTGTCGTACCAGGCGAGCACCTTGACCATGGCGCCGTCGATCACCGCGGTGGATCCGAGGTCCACGATGGACGAGTGCGAATTGCCGTTGAAGTCCACGGACACCAGCTCCTCGTCCGTGGTGTCGAGGATGCCCCGCAGGGCGCCGGCGCCCGCCGCGCGGAAGGCGTCGTTGATGGCGGCGGCCGTGGCCGACTTCTCGAGCTCCACCGTGAGATCCACCACGGACACGTTGGCCGTGGGCACCCGGATGGCGAGACCATCCAACTTGCCCTTGAGCTCGGGCAGCACGAGGCCCACCGCGGTGGCCGCGCCCGTCGTCGTGGGAATCATGCTCACCGCACCGGCACGGGCGCGGCGGAGATCCTTGTGCGGGAAGTCGTGGATGGGCTGATCGTTGGTGTACGAGTGCACGGTGGAGGCGAAGCCCCGCTTGATGCCGAAGCTGTCCAGGAGGACCTTGGCCACGGTGGCGAGGCAGTTCGTGGTGCAGGAGGCGTTGGAGACGAGCTCGTGCTTGGCCGGATCGTACTTCTGCTCGTTGACGCCCAGAACCACCGTGATGTCAGGATCCTTGGCGGGGGCGGTGATGATGACTTTCTTGGCGCCCGCCTGGAGGTGCTTGGTGGTCGTCGCCTTGTCGCGGAAGACGCCCGTGGATTCGACGACGATGTCCACGCCCATCTCGCCCCACGGAAGGGTCGCCGGATCCTTTGCGGAGCAGACCCGCACCTCACGCCCGTTGACGAAGATCGCCTCGCCCTTGTGCCGCACCTCGCCGGCGAGGATGCCGTGGACCGAGTCGTACTTGAGCAGGTGAGCCAGCGTCTTGGCGTCCGCCAAGTCGTTGACGGCAACCACCTCGATCTCAGGTGACTGGAGCGCCGCCCGGAAGAACACCCGCCCGATCCGTCCGAACCCATTGACTCCAACCCGCACGCCCATGCCCGTACTCCTTGAGTGTGATGATTTTTGAGGATTGACGACGACTTCCGTCACACAAGAGTCTTGATTATAAGGCGGCGCGAGGCGGGCTCGCAAGCACGGCCCGAAGGCCGTCAGACGGTGCGGGCGACAGTGACCACTCCGACCACAGATGCCCCCGCCCGGGTGAGGCAGCGGGCGCATTCGCCCACCGTCGCCCCCGTCGTGAGCACGTCGTCGACCAGGATCACGTGGCGGCCCACGACCGCCGCGGGGTCGATGACGACGAAGGCGCCGCGGACATTCCGTCTTCTCGCCGCGGCATCCAGGTCAGCCTGCGGCGCCGTGGCGGTGCGGCGAGCCAGGGCTCCCGGGGCCACGGGGATTTGCCAATGCTGCTCGAGGCGTCGAGCCAGGAGCAGCGCCTGGTTGTAGCCGCGATCGCGCTGGCGCCGCCGATGGAGCGGTACGGGAATCAAGACGTCGGGCCGGGGCCCGGGTAGAGCGGACAGCCCAAGGTCAGCCAGGAGATCGCCGAGCGGATCGGCGAGCGATCGACGCCCGGCGAACTTGAAGGCGTGGATGGCTTCGCGGACCACGTCCCCGTAGCGCGCGGCCGCCCGCGCATAGGCAAAGCGCGGCGGGCGGGAGCGGCACGCCCCGCACCGCCCGTCGATCGTGAGGGGAACGCCGCAGCAGCGGCACCAGGGGGGACCGATGCGGCTCAGGCGCCGCCAGCACGTCCCACACAACGGATCGCGGCGACCATCGCCGAGAAGCTCGCGGCAGACCGG
>DATGCY010000490.1:0-2222 GCA_035311385.1 Candidatus Methylomirabilota bacterium | reverse complement strand
CCTCGATGTGCGCCCCCGGCTTCACGACTTGGTAACTGCCCGGCGCCCCGACGAGGGCTCCTGTCTCGGCCAGCGCTCGCACGCTTTCCTCGATGAAGAAGGGATTGCCCTCGGTGCGCTCGAGCAGCAGCGGCTTCAGGGTCGCGACGGCCTCACGCCCGCCGATCAACCCCTCGAGAAGCCGCTCGGCATCGTCGGCCGACAGCGGATCGACCCTGATCTGGCTGTAGTAGCCCTTGTCCGCCCAGCGGTGCCGATACTCCGGCCGATAGACGACCAGCAGCAGGATGCAAGCGGTCGGCAGGCTCTCCACGAGCGCGTCCAGGACGCCCTGGGACTCCGAGTCGATCCAGTGGGCATCTTCGAACACGAGCAACAGCGGTCGCTCGCGACCCTGCCGCACCAGCAACCGCTTGATCGCGTCCTGGATGCGCGTGCGACGGGCCATCGGGTCCAGGTCGTCCCACCGCTCGCCATCCGCGGAGAAGTCGAGGAGAGTTGCGAGGGCCGGGAGCGCGGGCGTCAGCCCTCGGTCGAGTTTGAGCAGCCTCGCCGTGACTCGTTCTCGAGCCCGCTCCTCGGCCTCCTCGGGATCGATCCCGAAATACGCCTTCAAGAGATCGACGACGGGAAGGTAGGGCGTGGCGCTCGACAACGCCAATGAGGAAGCCTGGAGTCGGAGAGCTCCCTGAGCGGCCGACCCGTTGATGAATTCCCATACGAGCCGCGACTTCCCCACACCAGCGTCGCCGACTACGGCCACCACCTGTCCGTGTCCCCTCGACGCCAGGATCCATCGGTTTTCGAGCAACTCCATCTCATGGTGCCGTCCGACAAACCGACCCATGGTCCCCCGCACAGCCAGGCCGGTGGCGCGATGACCGGTGACGAGGAACGCTGACGGAGTTGCCCCGAAATCCAAAGCTTCGAGCTTGAATCGCCGATCGAGAAACGGCTCGGAGTCGGGACTGATGACGATCGCGCCCCACGGGGCCTGCGACAGGAGGTTTTCGAGCATGGAGTTGCTCAAGCGCTCGGCGTCCGGATCGGCCCAGCGGGCGCCCGAGACGTACGCGATCACGAATTGGCTCGTATGGATCGCCACCTTCACCGGGAGTGACCGGCCGCCCGGCTCGCTGGTCGACACGGTCTTCTGGATTGCCATGGCGGCGAGCGCGGCACGACGGGGGGCTTCGTCGATCGGCTCCAAGCCGAACGACGCATTGATGGCCGTCTGGCTCAACGTCTCGAGCCGACCGCCGAAGCCCACCACTTTGTCGGTGAGCAATTCCAGTACTCCGTTCGTTGCCCAGATGGCCGCGGTCCCGGTCGGATCCCCCAGTACCAGGCGTATGGCGGTGACCCACCGGCGCTCCCAACGGATGCTCGACCGCCCAGGAACTGCTGGATGGCTGGAAGCGGGGGCCCGGGGCACAACGCCCCCGACGCTCTCTGGCGCCGCCGGGCTGGCGTGCGTCCGGTGCGAGGCCGCTCCCGGTCGCGTGGCCTTCATTCTCCCGCCGGGGGCCTCGATACTCAGGCGAGCCATCCGGGCGCGCAGGGTGTTTCGCGAGATCACCAGGATGGCGGCGGCCCGGGAGATATTCCATCCCGTCTCTATGAGCACGCTCATGTAGTGCTGACGCATGGCCTCATCGTGGGTTGCCCTGGGGGGTGGGGCGGGACTCGAAGCTGGCGCCGGAGATGGGGCAGACTCCCTGATCTCCAGGATCTCCGCAGACACCACGGGACCTTCACCAAGGAGGGCAACGCGCTCGATGACGTTGGCCAGTTCCCTCACGTTGCCTGGCCAGTGATACGAGCGGAGCCGCGCGGCCCCCCCGTCCGACAGGCGCTTGGGGGGGAGGCCGTAATCGGCGCACACCCGGGCCAGAAAGCGCTCGGCCAGTAGGATGATGTCATCGCCGCGATCTCGGAGCGGCGGCAACACGATGGGGAGAACGGCCAGACGGTGGTAAAGATCTGCGCGGAACCGGCGCTCATGAACGGCAGCGGTGAGATCGGCGTTCGTTGCGCTGATCACCCACACGTCTACCGGTTCGACACGTGTAGCCCCCAGACGGCGGACCGTTCGCTCCTCGAGAACCTTGAGCATTTTGGCCTGGAGACTCTCGGGGAGGAGCCCGATCTCGTCGAGGAAGATCGTTCCGCGGTGAGCAGCTTGGAAGAGCCCGGCTTTCGCCCGCCGTGCGTCGGTGAAC
>DATGCY010000489.1:0-6469 GCA_035311385.1 Candidatus Methylomirabilota bacterium | reverse complement strand
GTGCGGCCACGGTGGCGCTGGCCGCCGGGCAGTCAATCAAGGTCATCTCCGAGATCCTCGGTCATGCGACCTCGGCTTTCACTGCCGATGTGTACATCGAGGTCGTGGAGGAACTGGCCGATTCCGTAGCTGCTGCAGTCGCCGCCTACATCCCGCGCCGTGATAAGCCCGGGGCTGTCACACCGTGAGCTGGCCGATGCGCTTGGTTAACGATGACGGCGAAGCAAGCTACTGTGGCTCAGCGGGCGGCAGGGTTCCCTGGTCAGCGGCTGGAGGGCTCATCGCGGTGCCCTGAACCACTTCCAGGGGTATATGGCCGACATCCTTCACGATCTCAAGAACCAGGCCGCGGCGGCCCTCCAGGCAATTACTCAACTGGCCGAGACTGAAACCGCCAGACTGCAGCAGCAGCTCGACGCGCGCCATCATCTCGACAGGGCGCATGCCATGATCTGTCTGTGATCGATGATGCTGCCGGGCTCGGGACGCTCGCTCTGCGGCCGCGGGTGCTTGGCGATCAGGGAGACGCGCCCTCGGCGAGGACGTTGCTCGACATTTTCACGGCGACCGTCCAGTCGCATCCCGACGAGCCGGCCGTCGATGACGGGCGCAATGCATTGTCGTATCGCGAGTTCGCGGCGGCAGCCGAGGAACTCGCTGACCGCCTCGCCGAAGCAGGTGTCGGCCGCGGCGATCGCGTCGGTGTTCGACTGCCGTCCGGTACGTGCGACTTGTACGTGGCGATCTTGGGCGTGTTGGCCGCCGGGGCCGCGTACGTTCCGGTGGACGCCGATGACCCGGACGAACGCGCTCGGTTGGTTTTCCGCGAGGCCGGCGTCGCGCTCGTGCTGAGCTCAGTCACACCGCCGCCTGGCGCTGCGTCTCGAACTGCCCGCTTGCCGCCGGGCCCGGGCGACGACGCGTGGATCATTTTCACCTCCGGCTCGACCGGCACGCCGAAGGGAGTGGCTGTTAGTCATCGCAGCGCGGCCGCGTTCGTGGACGCGGAGGCCGGGCTATTCCTGCGCAAGAAACCCGTCAAACCGGGTGATCGCGTGCTGGCCGGATTGTCTGTGGCCTTCGACGCCTCGTGCGAGGAGATGTGGCTGGCATGGCGCAACGGCGCATGCCTGGTGCCGGCACCGCGCTCGCTGGTGCGCAGCGGCGTGGATCTCGGACCATGGCTGGTCGATCAGCGGATCACGATCGTGTCGACGGTGCCCACGCTCGCGGCGCTGTGGCCGCACGATTGCCTCGACGGTGTCCGCCTGCTGATCTTTGGCGGCGAGGCTTGTCCCCCGGAACTTGCCGAACGGCTCGTCGAAGAGGACCGCGAGGTGTGGAACACGTACGGCCCGACCGAGGCTACCGTCGTCGCGTGCGCTGCCCGGCTCACCGAAGACGGTCCGGTCCGGATTGGGCTGCCCTTGGACGGCTGGGAACTTGCCGTCGTCGACCAATCTCGACGGCCTGTCGGTGACGGCGAGATCGGCGAGCTCATCATCGGGGGTGTCGGACTTGCAAGATATATCGATCCGATCAAGGACGCTGAGAAGTTCGCACCCCTGCCGGAGCTCCGGTGGGCACGCGCGTATCGCAGTGGCGATCTGGTGCGCTTCGATCCTGCCGGCCTCCTGTTCGTGGGACGTGCCGACGAGCAGGTGAAGCTGGGTGGCCGCCGTATCGAACTCGGTGAGGTCGACGCGGCGCTGCAGGCGCTGGCCGGTGTCGCGGGTGCGGCAGCGGCTGTCCGCAAGACGAAGGCAGGCAACCAGATCCTTGTCGGCTACGTGGTCGCGACAGACGGGTTCGACCAGATCGCGTCGGTACGCCATTTGCGCGATGTGTTGCCTGCCGCGCTCGTGCCGAGCATCGCTCTCGTCGACACCCTTCCGACTAGGACGTCCGGCAAGGTGGACCGGGATGCGCTGCCGTGGCCGCTGCCGGCGGTCCAGGGGGCGCCGGCACACAACCTCACCGGCACCGCCGGCTGGCTGGCCGACCACTGGGCCGAGATCCTGGGCGCGTCGGTCGGGGGGGCGGACGACGATTTCTTCGCTCACGGCGGCGGGAGCCTGTCGGCGGCGCAGCTGATCTCTGCTCTGAGGACCCGGTATCCCGGGGCGACAGTGGCGGACGTATACGAGCATCCACGCCTGGGAGACTTGGCCGAACTGCTCGACGCGTCCACTCCGACGGTCGCCGTCGAGAGCCGCACCGTGCTTCCGACGCCGGTGCGATGCCAGGTGATTCAGATTCTCGTGACAGCCGTCGTCAACACGCTGGCAGGGCTGCGCTGGTTGACCGTCCTGGCCACGTTGAACAACCTGCTCAGTCGGACCGGGACATACAGCTGGGCGCCGACGGTGTCGTGGTGGTGGGTTCTCGGCGGATTCGTGTTGTTCATGAGCCCGCTCGGTCGGATGGCGATCTCGGTTGCCGGCGCGCGGTTGCTGTTGCGCGGCGTGCGTCCCGGGACGTACGAGCGCGGTGGCAGCGTCCACGTCCGGCTATGGGCTGCCGAGCGGCTTGCCGAAGCGGTCGGCGCGGCGAACCTGGCCGGCGCACCCTGGATCGCCTACTACGCACGTGCGTTGGGTGCCAAGATCGGTCGCGGGGTCGACGTGCACACCCTGCCGCCAATCACCGGAATGCTGACCCTAGGCCGGTACAGCTCGGTGGAACCGGAGGTCGACCTCTCCGGGTACTGGGTAGACGGTGACGTGCTTCGCCTCGGTCGGATCCGCGTCGGCCCGAACGCGTCCATCGGGTCACGCAGCACCCTCGGCCCGGGGGCGCAGGTCGGCGCGGGGGCGCAGGTGGCGCCGGGGTCGTGGGTGTCTGGATCTGTGCCGGACGGCGAGCGGTGGGCCGGTTCGCCGGCAGCCAGGGTGGGCCGCGCGCGCGAGGACGGACCGGCCGAGCGTCCGCCCCGTGCCGTCACGTGGCTCGCCGTGTACGGCATCACGTCCGCGTTGTTCTCCGCACTACCGTTGCTCGCCGCGGTCCCAGGGCTGCTCATCATCGGATGGTTCGTTCGCGGCGCCGATTCGATCGGCACCGCCGCCGCCGGCGCGCTGGCGGCGGTGCCGCTCGCGACAGTCTCCTGGCTCGTCGCGTACGCACTCCTGACTGTGATCATCGTGCGACTGCTCGGCTTCGGGATGCGGGAGGGTTACCACCCGGTGCGTAGCCGAATCGGTTGGCAGGCATGGGCCACCGAGCGAGTGATGGATGCCGCGCGCACCCTGCTGTTCCCCCTCTACTCGAGCCTGCTTACTCCGGTATGGCTGCGCGCCCTCGGCGCCAGAGTCGGCAGCAATGTCGAGGCTTCAACCGTCTTGCTGGTGCCGACGATGACGACGGTCGGTGACGGTGCATTCCTCGCCGACGACACGATGGTCGCCTCCTACGAACTCACCGGCGGTTGGCTGCACATTTCACCGGCCCGGATCGGGAAACGTGCCTTCCTCGGTAACTCCGGAATGGCCGCGCCCG
Organism: Candidatus Methylomirabilota bacterium; assembly: GCA_035311385.1. Lineage (GTDB taxonomy): Bacteria > Methylomirabilota > Methylomirabilia > Rokubacteriales > CSP1-6 > AR37. The sequence continues at coordinate 2,971 of DATGCY010000489.1, read as the reverse complement.
GCCGCACAGTACCGAAGAACGGCCTCGTCGCAGTGCTCTCCGCGGCACCGCTGAAGGCAAAGAAAGGATCGTCCTGGCTGGGAAGTCCGCCCGTCCAACTGCGCCGCGCGGCCGACTCCGCCGATCAGAGCCGTACCTTCGCTCCGCCCACGCGACTCAAGGTCGCGCGCGGCGCGGTCGAGGCGTGCCGAATCATTCCGACCATGTGTACCGCCGCAATCGGTGTCGGTGTGCTGCTCACACTCGACGTGATCGCCGAACGGATCTCGTTTGTGGTGGCGGGTGCGCTCAGTGGGCTGGTTCTGCTCGCTGCGGGAGCGGTTGCCGGGGGAGCCGCGACCGTCGCGAAGTGGGCGCTGGTCGGTCGGACCAGAGTCACCGAGTACCCGCTGTGGAGTCCGTTCGTGTGGCGCAATGAGGTAGTGGACACCTTTGTCGAGATGGTGGCGGCACCATGGTTTGCCAACGCCGCGTCCGGCACCGCCGTGCTGAACTTCTGGCTGCGAACCCTCGGGGCACAGATCGGGCGCGGCGTGTGGTGTGAAACGTACTGGCTCCCGGAGGCCGACCTGATCACGCTCGGCGACGGCGCCACGGTCAACCGCGGGTGCGTGCTGCAGACACACTTGTTCCATGATCGGATCCTGCGAATGGACACGGTCGAACTCGCAGCCGGCGCCACGCTCGGGCCGCACGGGATCGCGCTGCCCGCCGCTTCGATTGGCGCGGGCGCAACTGTGGGACCGGCGTCGTTGGTCATGCGTGGGGAAGCGGTGCCGCCGGGATCGCGGTGGATCGGCAATCCCATCGCCCCGTGGACGATGCCGTGAAGCCGCAGCACAGCGATGTACCACGGCACGGGGCGAGCACAGCGGGGGATCCGTACTTGCCGCATAGCGGGAACGGCGGCTACCGCGTCACCCGTTACGAACTCGACCTGACCTATCGGATTAGTACTAACCTGCTCCTCGGGCGGGCTCGCCTATCCGCCGTCGCCACCCATTCGCTCACGCGATTCAGCCTCGACCTCGCCGGTTTGCGCGTCACAAAGGTGGCAGTGAACGGGCGCCGGGCCCAGCGGTTCACCACACGCGGACGCAAGCTGCACATCTGGCCCGAGAAACCGCTCCCCGTCGGCGCCACGATCATGGTCGATGTGCACTACACCGGTAACCCACGGCCGGTTCGGGGCATGTGGGGCGAGGTCGGCTGGGACGAGCTGACGGATGGTGCCCTCGTCGCGAGCCAACCAAACGGCGCCGCTTCGTGGTTCCCGTGCAATGACCACCCGAGTAACAAGGCGAGCTATCGGATCACGCTGGAGGCAGACTCGTCCTACCGCGTTGTGGGGAACGGAAAACTGCTCTCGCGCACGGCCCGCGGCAGTCGCACGACGTGGGTGTACGACCAGCCCGAGCCGATGGCGACATATCTGGCGAGCGTCCAGATCGGGGCCTACGAGGTGGTGGAGGTCGCCAAGCGCCCCGTGCGACAACAAGCCGCGCTCCCGCAACGACTGGTCCGCCAATTCGCCGATCGCTTCGCCCGTCAGCCGGCGATGATGTCCGCGTTCGAAAAGCTGTTCGGCCCCTTTCCTTTCCCCCAGTACACCGTAGTGATCGCCGACGACGACCTGGAGATTCCCGTCGAGGCCCAAGCCATGTCGATCTTCGGTGCGGACTTCCTCGGCGGGCACGGCGAGGAGCGCCTGATCGCGCATGAACTTGCCCATCAATGGTTCGGTAACAGCCTCACGGTGGAGTCATGGCAGCACATCTGGCTGCACGAGGGTTTCGCCTGCTACGCCGAGTGGTTGTGGTCCGAGCAGTCGGGCGGCCCGTCCGCGGGCCAGCTCGCCGCGCGACACCGCGAGCGACTGGCGGAACTGCGGCAGGACCTGGTTATCGCCGACCCGGGGCCGAACCTCATGTTCGACGACCGACTGTACAAACGCGGGGCCCTAACGCTGCACGCGTTGCGTTGCACCGTTGGCGACGACTCGTTCTTTACGATGCTCCACGCGTGGACCGCGACACATCGGCACGGTTCCGTCAGCACGCGACAGTTCATCGAGCACGCCGAGCAGTACTCGGCCCGGTTTCTGCGGAACCTGTTTATCCCGTGGTTGTACGAAGCGGCACTGCCGCGGCTGCCAGCAACTCGTCCCCCTCGATGAGTCGTGCCAGCGGCGTCCGGTGCGAGAGCACCCCGACGCACCCCACGTAGTCCGGGCCGAGTTGAAGGTCGATTAGTCGCGTCGGTACTTTCCGCTCGCCGCCCGCGCTCCACGCGATTAGCCGGGGCTCTTCGGCGGGACCGCTGACCTCGATGTCGGCCGGTGCCACGAACATGCCGTCCCCGGTTGCCTTCAGCACCGCTTCCTTACACGCCCACCAGGTCAGCGCCGCGGATGATCGCTGTTCACTCGGCAGTCGCCTGAGTGCGAGACGTTCGCGCGGCGTCAGCGCGACGTCGGCCAAGCCGTCGAAATCGCCCGCCCCGACCGGTGCCAGGTCCACGCCGACGGGGCCGAGCGCCGTAACCGCGGGCACATTCGGCAACGCAACACCTAGGCAAGCACTTGGGCCACTGAGACCGCCAGCCACCTACGCCGACTATCCTGCGGACCGCCGCGGTGAACGTCATGGGCTGCCAGCGCTGCGCGCGCAGAACCAGATGATCTGTGCATGCTCGCGGCAGTCATTGGCACGCTGGCCCAACGCGCCGAGTCGGCGCTCTGGCCGACCGTGGAGCAGGACTCTCATTAGTCAGATATCCCTCGCCGAATTATTCAGCAGCGAATGATCATCCTGGCCCGTGTATAAGACTGCGCTGGCGCAACGTCCGCTATCCGGCTAGATCCGTCCTTCAGGCCTGTGACGCTCCCGCTCATGCTTCGGGAGCGGAACGTGGTCGAGCAGACGATGAGATCCGGGCACGCGTAACGTCATCATTCGTGGCCTGGGATGAC